>JAFGRF010000216.1 GCA_016935295.1 Caldifarciminota bacterium
ACCGTGCTGCACTCCGGGGCGAAGTTCGAGCACAAGGTTTACCAGATATCCGGCGGGCTGCACGGCGTCGGTGTGTCGGTGGTGAACGCACTCTCTGAGCGTCTGACCGCCGAGGTCTTCCGCGACGGCAAAGCACACCGGATCGACTTCGAGCGAGGCAAACCGGCCACAGACCTCGTCGTGACCGGCAAGACGAAGAAGCGCGGGACCACCATCCGCTTCAAGCCCGACAAGCAGATATTCAAGAAGGTCGAGTTCAAGACCGAGGTCATCCAGGCGCGAATGCGCGAACTCGCATACTTGAACAAGGGTCTCAAGATAAACCTGAAGGACGAGCGGACCGGCACGAGCGAAACCTTCCGCTTCGCGAACGGGCTGGCCGATTTCGTGAAGTTCCTGGACACCGGTCGTACCGCGCTGCACAAGCCAGTATTGATAGAAGAAGACCGAAACGGCATGCATGTGGACGTGGCGTTCGAGTACAACGACGGCTATGTCGAGTCCATCTTCTCGTTCGCCAACACCATCAACACCCACGAGGGCGGTACGCACCTGTCCGGGTTCAAGTCGGCACTCACCCGCACACTCGGCGAGTATGCCCGGAAGTCCGGAGCGCTGAAGGAGGGCATCGAGCTCGCGGGTGAGGACACGCGCGAGGGGCTCACCGCGGTCGTTTCCGTCAAGATTGGCGATCCGCAGTTCGAGGGTCAGACCAAGACCAAGCTCGGCAACGGCGAGGCGAAGAGCGTGGTCGAGACCGTGCTCAACGAAAAGCTCGCTCAGTATTTCGAGGAGAATCCGCGCTACGCGAACCGGATTGTCGACAAGATCCTGACCGCGGCCAAGGCGCGAATGGCGGCGCGGAAGGCGCGCGAACTCACGCGGCGGCGGTCTTTGCTCGAGTCCGACAGCCTGCCCGGCAAGCTGGCGGACTGCGCCTGCGAGGACCCGACACAGAGCGAGCTCTACATCGTCGAGGGCGATTCCGCCGGCGGCTCAGCCAAGCAGGGACGGAACCGGGAATATCAGGCGGTGCTGCCGCTGCGCGGCAAGATCCTCAACGTCGAGAAGTCGAACCTGAACAAGATCCTCTCGAATAACGAAATCCGTACGCTTATCTCTGCGGTCGGCGCGGGAATCGGCGAGGAGGACTTCGACGCCGATAAGGCGCGATACCACAAGATAGTGATCATGACCGACGCCGATGTCGATGGTTCCCACATCCGGACGCTCTTGCTCACGTTTTTCTACCGGTTCATGCAGCCGCTCATCGAGGCAGGCTACGTCTACATCGCCCAGCCGCCGCTCTACAAGGTGAAGCAGGGCAGGACCGAGAGCTACCTGTACGGCGACGACGAGCTGGCCGCCCTCTCCAGCAAGAGCAAGGGCGGGCAGTTCGATATCCAGCGGTACAAGGGTCTCGGCGAGATGAACCCGGAGCAGCTCTGGGAAACGACCATGAATCCGGAGAAGCGGACGCTCAAGCGCGTGGCGATGGAGGATGCGACCGAGGCCGATGCCGTGTTCCGGACACTGATGGGCGACCAGGTCGAGCCACGCCGCGAGTTCATAGAGAAGAACGCGGCGCACGTCGAGAACCTGGACGTCTAGGCAAGTTGCCAAGTGGTCAAGTGCCCTAGTGGTCCAGTGACGGACTCGGATTCGGTCCGGCCGCATCCGTCTCACTAGATCACTTGACCACTAGAACACCGGTTTTGATAGGAGGATCTGATGGCTGACAGGAAGTTGTTGAAGGAACTGACCGAGGCATTCGGACCGTCAGGTTTCGAGACCGAGCCGGCGAACATCGTGGCGCGGGAACTGGCCGGGGTCGGCGAGGTCACGCGCGACGGCCTGGGGAGCGTTGTCTGTTGTGCGCAGGGCAAATCGGAGAGGCCGCGACTCATGGTATCGGCGCACACGGATGAGGTCGGCTTCATGGTCAAGTCGATAACGGCCGACGGGTATGTCCGGTTTCTCCCGGTCGGCGGCTGGTCACCGCGTGTGCTGCTCGGACAGCGCGTCATGGTGCGCACCCGCAAGGGTGATTTCCCCGGCGTCATCGGCTCGAAGCCGCCGCACGAGCTGACCGAGGAGGAGAAGAAACAGTTGCCGGATGTCGACAAGATGTTCATCGATTTCGGCAGCGTCGTCGGAGCCGACGTCAAGGCCAGGACAGGTATCCGGCTCGGGGACCCGATGACACCCATCTCACCCTACGTCGAACTCGGCAAGAATCTGATGATGGCCAAGGCCTGGGACGACCGCGGTGGCTGCGGCATCATCATCGAAACCGCGCGGGCCCTGAAAGGAAAGAAGCACCCGAATACCGTCTTCTTCGTCGGCAGCGTGCAGGAGGAAGTCGGCCTGCGCGGGGCGCGGACCGCGGCCGAGGTTGTCCAGCCGGACGTAGCCGTCGCCCTCGACGTCTCTCTCAGCCACGAGAACCCGGACAAGGCCAACAAGGGCGTTGACGAGAGGGTGGGCAACGGCGCCGCGATCCTCGTGCACGACCTCTCCATGATTCCCAATACACGGCTGCGTGACTGGGTAATCGGCCTGGCCGAGAGGAAGCGTATCAAGTACCACCTGACGACCGTGCGGGGCGGGTACGACACGGGCGCCATCCACATCCACCGCTCGGGCGTGCCCTCGCTGGCCATCGGCTGGCCGACCCGCTACATCCACGCCCACAGCGGTATCGTCTCCGCCGCTGACTACGATGCGGCCGTGAAACTGCTGACCGCCATCATCGAGAACCTCGATGAGGCGGTCAGTGAGAGCCTGCGGTCTTTCTAGCTACCTCGCGTTGTAACCGCCGCCGGAACCGAAGTTGGACAGGATGGTCATGTACGGCATGATGACGGCGACGATCAGGAAAATGGCGCCGACGCCCATGACGAGAATCATGATCGGCTCGATCATCGCGGTCAGGTTCTTGACCGCGTACTCGACCTCCGAGTCGTAGTAGTCCGAGACCTGTTTCAACATTTCATCCAGAGCACCGGATTCTTCACCGGTCGCGACCATCTGGACGATCATCACCGGGAAGACGCCGAGTTCCCGCATCGGCGCAGCCAGGCCGCGGCCGCGGCGAACCGACTCGGCCAGCTTGTCGACTGCGCCGCCGATGTAGACGTTGCCCACGGTCTTGGCGACGAGACCGAGGCTGCGCAGAATGGGAAGGCCGGTGCGGTCGAGCGTTTCGAACATGCGGGCGAACCGGGAGAGCGACATCTTGTAGATGATCGGTCCGAATATCGGGATCCGGAGCTTCAGCCGGTCCCACCACAGCCGCCCGGCTGGCGTGCGGATGAACAGGTAGAACAGCACCGCGAGACCGGCGAGCGCCAGCACGATGATGTACCAGAACTTGGACATGAAGTTCGTAAACGCGAGCAGTATCTGCGTCGGCAGCGGCATCTTGCCGCCGACCGTGGTCAGCAGCATCGTGAATTTGGGCAGCACGAAAGTCGAGAGCACGATGATGGCGATGGCGAAGCCGACCATCAGGATGATCGGGTAGCGCATGGCCGCGCCGACGTCCGAGCGCAGTTTCCGCTCGTGCTCGAGCAGCAGGACCAGCCGGTCGAGGATGTCGTCCAGCACGCCGCCCGTCTCACCGGCCCAGATGGAATTGACGTAGAGCTCGCTGAAGACGCGGGGATACTTGGACATGGCCGCCGACAGGGCGGTGCCACCCATCAGGTCCTTGCGGATGGCATCGAGCGCCCGGGCCAGCGGCTTGGCCTTGGTCTGAGCCTGCAGGGCGCCGATGGCGGAGAGCATCGGCAGACCGGCGCGGTGCAGGGTGACGAACTGACGCGTGAAGTTGATGAGGTCGACCGCCTTGGTCCGCTCGAAGAAACGGCCAACGTCAACGCCGAAACCGGCCTGCCGTTTCTCTTCGCGGATGGTAATCGGGATGTAGCCGAAGGAGTCGAGGCGCTCGACGATGGTGTTGAGGTCGGTGCCCTCGAGGCTGCCGGATACGATCTTGCCTTCTTTGTCGCGGACTTTGTAACGGAATAGTGGCATTGCTCTCCGCTCCTTAGTTATTCAACTTTTTCGGCTTCGTCCATCACTTCCTCGATGGTAGTGATACCGTCGACGACCTTCTGGATGCCGTCTTCCCAGAGGGTCTTCATGCCGAACTCGCGGGCCAGCGCGCGGATGGCGCTGGTCGGCGGCCGCGTGACGATCAGCTCGCGCATGCGGTCGTTCACCTTCATAACTTCGAAGATGCCGATCCGGCCTTTGTAACCCGTGTTGCGGCACCGCTCGCAGCCTTTGCCGCGGTAGAACTTCGTGCCCGGCGGCAGCCCCAGCTCCTCGAGCATCTTGGGCGCCGGGGCGTATTCCTCTTTGCACTTCGGGCAGATCTGCCGCACCAGCCGTTGCGCGACCGTTCCTTCCATGGCGGATGCGACAAGGAACGGCTCGATGTTCATGTCGATCAGACGCGTGATGGTGCCGGGGGCGTCATTGGTGTGGATGGTCGAGAAGACGAGCTGACCGGTCAGGGCGGCGCGGATCGCGACCATCGCGGTTTCGCCGTCGCGGATTTCACCGACGAAGATCACGTCCGGGTCCTGGCGCAGGATGTGCCGGAGTCCCACCAGGTAGGTATAACCTGCTTTTTCGTTCACCTGGGACTGGCAGATCTTGTCCATGTCGTACTCGACCGGGTCCTCAATGGTGATGATGTTCTTGTCGCCGGATCGGATCTCACCGAGGATGGCGTACACGGTCGTGGACTTGCCCGAGCCGGTCGGACCGGTGATGAGCAGCACTCCGTGCGGTTTGGCAATCATTTCGCGCATCAGCGTCGCCGACTCACCGGCGAGTCCGAGCTCGTCGAGCGAGAGGAGGCGCATCCGGTCGAGGATACGCATGACCACCGTCTCGCCGTACGTGGTCGGGAAGGTCGAGACACGGAAGTCGATCTCGCGGCCATCAACCAACGCACCGTAGCGTCCGTCCTGTGGCACGCGTTTCTCGGCGATGTTCATCCGCGACATGATCTTGATACGGGATACGACCGCGAGCTGGAGGGCTTTCTTCGGTGAGACAATGGGGTGGAGAATACCGTCGATACGGTAGCGGACCGTCAGCCCTTCGCGCGTCGGCTCGATGTGGATGTCAGACGCACGCTCGCGCACCGCGCGGATGATCATCTGGTTCACCCAGCGCACGACCGGTGCTTCGGAAGCCAGCTCCTCGAGTTTGCGCGGCTGGGCCGAGGTTTCGATCTGCGCTTCGCTTTCCTCTTCCTCCTCAGGCAGGTCGTCGAGGCTCATCGATTCCGGTTCGTCCGGCAGGTCGGCGGTCTGGGCCGATGAATAGTACTGGTTCAGGGCTTCCTGCAGATCGAGGTCCCGGCAGACCATCGGCTCGACCTCCATACCGGTCATGCGGCGTACCTCATCTACGTTGAAGATGTCGCCCGGGTCGACGAATGCGGCCGCCAGCGTGTTGCCGGCGCGAAACAGCGGGATAACCTGCTTTGTGCGCATGAACTGCTCCGGGAACATCTGCAGCACCTCGGAGTCGATCTTGAAGTTCGCCAGGTCCACAAAGGGTACACCGTAGCGCTGCGCAAGGGCGGCGCCGGACTCGCTGTCACTCGGTGTTGGGGATGGGTTCCGTTTGTCTTCAAGCACAGCTGCCTCCTCTGTTACCGGTCGCGCTGCCGGCCGTATGCCGACAGACACCTCGTGTGACGGTCGGACGGGGATGGTCCCGCATCGGTTCCTATTATACATACTCCGCTGGCTGCAGGTCAAGCGAATTCGGATACTCCGTGGAAGTTGTGGTTCGCGCCGAAGACACGGAAAATCGGGCTCTTGGCCAGACACGTTGACTTGGATTGCCTGTAGCCTATACTCAAAGGCTATGGAAGGGCTCCTTGAGCTACTGCAGTCTATCACCGGCCAGTCACAGAGGCTCGTCCGGCGGCTGGATGCCTACCGTGGGCTCCTCACCGATCCGGTCAGCAACGTCCACGCACGGGCCAGGGCTCTTGCCGAGCTAGACGATGCAATCCAGGCTTACCCCGAATCCGAGGTGCGGGCGCGCCTGGTTGAGTGGTGGCGGGCCGAGTCGGACGCGGTTGAGCGGAGCCGATCCGAGTTCCGGTTCGAGTTCGGCCGGCAGCTTGTTTCCGGGCTGGATGGCTCGGGCATGACCATCAAGGGCCAGCTTCCCCTCCTGCGGGTCGGCCTGTTTACCGTAAGGGCCGACTTCGAGGCCGGCAGCGCCACCGTCTTCTGGGGGCCGGAGATTGAGAAGCTCAAGTCCGGCC
>JAFGRF010000217.1 GCA_016935295.1 Caldifarciminota bacterium
GGAAAGTGATGCAGGCTACTGGCGTTGTCTGTTCGCCCAACCCGATAGCCGACTCGGGTACCGTAGGCTTCGATACGACCTGGGGCGATGCGCGGTTTGTCAACGAAGCGCAGGCTGCGGGTGGTGACCTGACGGGCAACTACCCCAACCCGACGATAGCTGCCGACAAGGTGACCTCCGCCAAGATAGTCGATGGCGCAGTAGTTCGGGCCGATGTCGCGACCAACTTCAAGGCTCCCTTTGCCGACACTGCAGACTACGCCATATCGGCGCCAACTTCAGACAGCGCGCGAGTCGCCGGCAATTCCCACCTGCTGCAGAACAAAGACACCACTGATCTCTGGAACGCCAAGACGCTGCAGGGCAAGGATACAACGGCCCTGTGGAATGCGAAGACACTTCAGGGCAAAGACACCACGGGTTTCGTCCGTTCTGGTGAGGCCGATGCGGTGACGAGCGCAATGATAGTGGACGGCACAGTCGCGCGGGCGGATGTGGCTGCGAACTTCAAAGCGCCCTTCTCTGATACGGCTGACTATGCCGTCTCGGCACCGGCTTCAGACAGTGCCCGGGTCGCAGGCAATTCCCACCTGCTGCAGAACAAGGACACGACTGCGCTCTGGAACGCCAAGACCTTGCAGGGCAAGGATACAACGGCCCTGTGGAATGCCAAGACACTTCAGGGCAAAGATACCACGGGTTTTGTCAATGCCGGCCAGGCAAACTCAATCACTACCGGGATGATTGCCGACGGGGAGGTGCGGACTGCGGACATAGCGGACACCAACGTCACGATGGCCAAGGTTGCGCGGGCCGGGGCCACGTCCGGGCAGGTCCTCAAATGGACCGGCAGCGTCTGGTCGCCGGCGAGCGACAGTGTTGGCGGCAGCGGTACAGTCAGAAAGGTCATGCAGTCAACCGGCGTCGTCATATCGCCCAACCCGCTGACCGACTCAGGTACGGTGAGGTTCGACACGACCTGGGGCGATGGCCGTTTCGTCAATGAGGGCCAGGCCGGCTCGGTGACCGCGGGAATGATAGTGGACACCAACGTTACGATGGCGAAGCTTGCCCGGGCCGGAGCGACCACCGGCCAGGTTGTGAAGTGGACCGGCTCGGCTTGGGCACCGGGTCAGGACAATACCGGCGGGGGCTCGGGCGTAACCAGTGTCTACCAGGACACCGGAATCATCTGCGTACCGAACCCGATAACATCGTCCGGCAATGTCAAACTCGACCTGTCATATGCCGACAGCCGTTTCGTCAACGAAGGCCAGAATGCCGGGGGCGACCTGACCGGTACATACCCGAATCCGACACTGGACACGACCGGCGTGAGCGCCGGGACCTATGGCAGCGCGACTCAGTCTGCCCAGGTGACGGTCGACGCGAAAGGCAGGCTGACCGCGGTGAGCAACGTGACCATCAGCGGCGTGCCGCCGGGCGGTGCTGCCGGCGGTGGGCTTGCCGGCACCTATCCGAATCCGACTATAGCGGCGGACGCGGTGGCATCGAGCAACATCGTAGACGGCAGCATTACCTCGGCCGACATCCGTGATACGACCGTCAACACGACAGACCTGAAGGACGCGGCAGTTACGATGCCCAAGCTGAACCAGGCCGGAGCCACTTCCGGTCAGGTAATAAAGTGGACCGGGAGTGCCTGGTCGCCCGCCAATGACAGTGTGGGCAGCGGCGGCAGCGGGACCGTCAGGAAGGTGGTCCAATCCACCGGCATCGTTTGCTCGCCGAACCCGATAACCGACTCGGGCACGGTGCGGTTCGACACGACCTGGGGCGACGCGCGGTTTGTGAACGAAGCGCAGGCTGCGGGTGGGGACCTGACCGGGACTTATCCCAACCCGGCGATTGCGACCGGAGCAGTGACCTTAACCAAGATTGCCGATGCGAATGTGACGACTGCGAAGATCGCGGCTGGCGCGGTTGACTCCACCAAGATAGCGGACGGCTCAGTGCTGGGTGCCGACGTCAAGGACGGCAGCATTACGTCGGCGGACATCGCAGCAAGCGGCGTCATGGCCGGCACGTACGGGGACGGGTATCACGTTGCCCGGATTACAGTTGACTCCGCTGGCCGTCTGACCGCGGCGTCGGACACGACGATACTCGGTGCTTCGCCCACGGGTCCGGCTGGTGGTGACCTGACTGGCAACTACCCCAACCCGGCGATTGCGGTTGACAAGGTGACGTCGTCCAAGATACTCGATGGTACGATCGCGCGGGCGGATGTCGCGGCCAGCTTCAAAGCTCCTTACTCCGACACTGCCGACTACGCCTACGCGGCACCGGCCTCGGACAGTGCGCGGGTGGCCGGGAACTCCCATCTACTGCAGAACAAAGACACCACTGACCTCTGGAATGCGAAGACACTGCAGGGCAAGGATACCACCGGCTTCGTGCGGACCAACCAGGCCAGCTCGATTTCCAGCGCGATGGTGGTCGATGGTACGATTGTTCGGGCTGACGTTGCTGCCGGTTTTAAGGCTCCGTATTCGGATACTGCCGACTACGCCATTTCGGCGCCGACTTCGGACAGCGCGCGGGTGGCCGGGAACTCCCATCTGTTGCAGGGTAAGGACACGACTGCGCTCTGGAACGCGAAGACCTTGCAGGGCAAGGATACGACTGCCTTGTGGAACGCCAAAACGCTGCAGGGCAAGGACACGACCGCGCTGTGGAACGCCAAGACCCTCCAAGGGAAAGACACGACCGGCTTTGTACGAACCGGCCAGACGAGCTCGGTAACGAGCGCAATGATCGTCGACGGCACGATTGCGGCTGTTGACCTCAACCAGATGGCCGCTTCCTCTGGCCAGGTGATGAAGTGGACGGGCAGCGCCTGGGCGGCGAGGAACGACAGCGTCGGTACGGCTGACAACGCCTGGGTGCGCCGGGCCTCGCCGAACGACAGCATACTCTGGACCGTTCAGAACCTCGGCATTGCCCGGGGCGGCGCGGGCGACACGCTCATCGGCACCATGCGGTACACCCACGTGAACCTCGGCACCGCCAGCGCCACCGGCGAGGCGGGCAAGAACAACTCGTTCTGCACCGTGGGCGGCGGCAATAACAACGCGGCAAGCGGTGACTCATCGGTAGTGGCGGGCGGGAGCTCCAACAGCGCGATTGGCACGAATGCGACCGTTGCCGGCGGCTGGGGCAATCCCGCCTACGGCGACTACTCTACGGTCGGCGGCGGGTTCTACAACCAGGCGGGCGATGAGGGTGCGACGGTGAGCGGCGGCGAATACAACGGTGCGTCGGGCTACTGCGCGGCTGTGGGCGGCGGCGAAGAGAATGTCGCGACGGGAGACGATGCCGCGGTGCCAGGCGGGTATGGCAACTCCGCTGCGGGCGATGCCAGCTTCGCCGTGGGTGATGTATCGGAAGTGCCGTCGGATTACTACAACTCTGCGGCGTTCAACGGCCAGGTGGCTGACGACGACAACCAGCTCCGTTGCGACTTACTGAAATCGAATGCGGTGGTCTACTCCCTTGATGACCCGCTGGACCCGGAGGGCACGATCATGAACCAGTTTGGGGTAGGTTCGCCTGAGATCGTCGTGACCTTCCGGGGCTCGGTCGTGATCGGGACCGACGGCCGGGTCGTTGCCGAACTTCCTTCGTACTTCGATGCGCTGTGCCGGAATCCGATGGTGCAGCTGACCGGCGTCGGCACCCACGAGGTCTACGTTGCTGACAAGGTCGTCGGCAACCAGTTCGTCATCGGTGGCCGGCCTGGGACCGAGGTCTATTGGACCGTTACCGGCGAGCGCAAGGACCAGATTGCCGAAGTCACCCGCCTCCGGATGCCGGTCCGAGAGCGCCGCACCGGAGCCCTGGTGGGTCGTTCTATCAGCGATGCCAGCCTTGTCGGGTCGATGCGGCAGTTGCAGCGTCTCGGGCAAGGGGGTCGCTTCTCATTCCGTACTGCCGCTGGAAGACAACGCTACGAGGACATGCTCAGGCGGGCCAGCGAAGCCGAGCAGCGCGAGAGCGCACGGTCGGTTCATCGGTCCGGCGAGCTGAAGCAGCCCGTGCCGCGACCGCAGCTCCAGAAGCTGCAGCAGTAAGGAGCGGCCATGTCCTACCGATACCAGACCGCGTTCTGCATCATCGGGACTCTGTTCGGCTCCGTCTGCCTCGGCCAGAACTACAAGTGCGACTGGAGTGTGAACGGCATCGGCGGCGGGGATATGGCCGGGACGAGCTACAAGTGCGGCTCGACGGTCGGTCAGACTGCTGCCGGTTCCATCACCGGCACAAACTACTGGGCGCTCATCGGATTCTGGCAGCCGGAAACGGGAGCCGGCGGCGTTCGCGAGCAGGCCTACGGGCCCGGCCCGCGTCCGCTCGTGACCCGGCTGTACGCGCCGCAGCCGAACCCGGCGAGAGCGCATGCGGCTGTCCGCTATGCGCTGGCGACTGAGACTGAGGTCGCACTCAACGTGCACGACCTTGTAGGTCGGAACGTCCGCGTACTCGTGAACTCGCGGCAGAAGCCCGGCAGCTAC
>JAFGRF010000218.1 GCA_016935295.1 Caldifarciminota bacterium
ACTACCACAATGAAGCTGGCGGACCTCTCTGGCCCACTTCCTTTGTCTCCAAGTACCTGCACTTTCACAGCCCCGCGGTGCCCATCTACGATTCGTGGGCGGCAGCCGGGATAGGCGCGCATCATCTGCTGCGTTCAGAGTGGGACTCTCTGGGCGACAGGCCAGGAGACGCAGACCCGGACTACTGGCGATTCCTGCGTGGTTTCTGGTGTGTGTACCGAGTCGGGCGCATAGCACTTGGCCGCTGGCCGTCGGTGCGCCTCCTAGACCGATACCTTCTTGCTGCTAAACGTGCGGCACGCTGAGGAAGGTAGCTTGTGAAGAAGGAAGCCAAGCTGCTCCTAGAGAAGGCCGTCAACGGCTTGGTCCTGAGTATCGAGCTATTCAACCGCCCGTATGACCGAGGTCGGACCGATGCCGTCTTGATATCGCTAGACCATGCATTCGAGATGCTACTCAAGGCTGCGATTCTACACCGAGGTGGGCGGATCCGAGAGCCACGGGCGAAGCAGACAATCGGATTCGATACGTGCGTACGTAAGGCCTTGAGCGATGGTGAGGTCAAATTCCTCAAGGACGAGCAGGCCCTGGCACTCCAGAGTATCAACAGCCTTAGAGATGCAGCGCAGCACCACCTGCTGGACATATCTGAGCAGTTGCTCTATGTTCAAGCACAAGCTGGCCTAACGCTGTTCAGGGATATCCTGAAGGAGGTCTTTCTGAAGGACTTGGCCGTAGACCTCCCCTCGCGGGTGTTGCCGTTGTCAACGACGCCGCCCACCGATCTAGACACGCTGTTCGACTCAGAAGTAAGGGAAGTCCGCAGGCTGCTTAGGCCGGGCACGAGACACAGAACAGAGGCGGCCGCCAAGCTCCGTGCCCTCGCCATCGTGGATGGTGCCATGCGGGGCGAGAGACTGCAGCCAAGCCAGTTTGTGCTCGGCAAGCTGGGCAAGGGTATTGTCGCCGGTCGAACCTGGCAACAGCTCTTTCCGGGGGTAGCGTCTGTCAGCATGACGGCCTCGGGCTACGGGCCTTCACTCGACCTACGCCTGACCAAGAAGAAGGGAATTCCCGTTCTTCTGGTCCCGGAAGGGACTCCGGGTGCCTCGGTGATAGCTGTCAGGCGAGTGGATGAGTTGGGTTTCTACTGCATGGGACACAACCAGCTTGCCGCGAAGGTCGGTTTGTCCCCGAATAGGCTGACAGCATTCATCTGGTCACTCGACCTCAAGAGCGACCCTGATGCCCACAAGGAAATCGCCATTGGGAAATCCCGGTTCCATCGCTACTCGGCTAGGGCTGTCGAGCGTATCAAGGTAGCGCTGCAGGAAGCCACCCCAGACGAGGTCTGGCAAGAGTATCGCGGAAGGCCACGATGACCCCGAACTCTCGCCCCCACCCCTACCCTTCCTACAAACCCTCCGGCGTGCCGTGGCTGGGAGATGTGCCTGCAGAGTGGGATGTCCTTCCAGGCCGAGCTTGCCTTCGCGAGAAATGCACTCCGAACAAGGGTATGCTGGAGAAGACGGTGCTGTCCTTGAGCTATGGACGAATTGTCGTAAAGCCCCCCGAGAAACTTCACGGTCTTGTGCCGGCCTCGTTCGAGACATACCAGGTCGTGGAGCCGGGAGACATCGTCTGCAGGCCTACGGACCTTCAGAATGACTGGAACAGCCTGCGCTTCGGGTTCGCCGCGACAAGAGGCATCATTACGTCCGCCTACATGAACCTAGGTACCAAACGCGGCATACTGCCTCAGTATGGCTATGCGCTGCTGAACACCTATGACCTGTTGAAGGTGTTCTACGGCTTGGGTTCCGGCCTGCGTCAGAATCTGGATTGGAGTGACTTCAAGTACTTGCCATGCCTGGGTCCGTCGCCGCCCGAGCAATCCGCCATTGTACGCTATCTCGACCACGTTGACCGGCGGATTCGGAAGTACATCCGGGCAAAGCAGAAGCTGATTGGGCTGCTGAACGAGCAGAAGCAAGCCATCATCCACAAGGCCGTCACGCGCGGCCTCGACCCGAACGTCAAGCTCAAGCCATCCGGTGTCCCTTGGCTCGGCGACGTGCCGGAGCATTGGGAAGTGAGGAAGCTGAAGTACCTCGGCGAAGTGCGAATTGGGCTGACGTACCATCCGGCAGAAGTCTCCGACGAGCAAGGAACCTTAGTGTTGAGGGCGTCGAACATTCGCGACGGGCGTATCGTGTCAGCAGATAACGTATACGTGTCAAAGGCAGTTCCCGAGGCTCTGCTGGTAGCCGAGGGCGACATACTGATATGTGTACGGAGTGGCAGCCGAAGCTTGGTCGGAAAGTCGGCAGTCATCACTAGTGAGTTCCGTGGCGTAACCTACGGCGCATTCATGAGCCTGCTTAGGAGCAGGTTGAACAGGTTCATCTGGTGGGCGCTGAACTCCAACATGCTTCCATGCATCATGGCGCAGTTCGAGACATCCACCATCAACCAGTTGACCCAGAATGACCTCAGGAATCTCTCCATTCCCTTCCCACCGACAGCGGAACGAGCCGCGATTGCCGCTCATTTGACGTCAGAATCCACCACACTAGACACCGCTGCCATAACAGCTCGACGACAGATAGACCTAGCTCGCGAGTACCGCGCACGGATAGTGGCGGATGTGGTGACCGGGAAGCTGGATGTGCGCGAAGCCGCCGCGAACCTGCCGGAGGAGGCGGAGGACATCGAGGAGTCGGAGGTCGAGACCGGATCAGATGAAGCGGAAGCAGAGGAGGCTGGAGCAGTCATGGAAGCGGGAGAGGACGAATCATGAATGGGCGCGACTACGAGCCCAAGCAGGCGCTGGAGTTGCTGTTGGGGAAAATCAAGAATGTCGACGAAGGTCTCCATGACTTGGTCAAAGCGGCGGTGGACGCAGGGAAGGACATCTACGAGGAAGATGAAGTGAAGGGGTCTAGGAAGAAACCGCGTCGCTATCGCAAGGCCGTTCCTCTCTCGCCGCCAGAGGCTCTTCAGATCGCCGTCCGCGTGCTTGAGTCGCACTTCGTGGAGCAGTCCCTCTGTGCCAATTCCATCCAGAAGAGCTTCGCAAGATCCTCGCTAGGGTATCTCAATCCAGAGGTGCGCTACAACCCGGACACGGCTTGGATAGAGGAAGGCGGAATGGGTGATGCCAAACGAGTAGAGATCGAGCTACAGACAGAAACGCAAGTTGTGGAACTTGCGGAGAAAACACACCAACTCGCACAGGTAGCCGATAACTTGATAGCAGAACAACGCAGCAACGTAACGCGGCTACGCGAGCTTGTGACGTTCGACACGGGGGTACGCGATGGCCACGCTCGCTGACCTGGAGCAGGCCATAGACACGCTGATGGGACATGCGCTCGGGTATCAGTACTACCAGCTGAACCGCCGCGTGGAAGAGAAAGCGTACGAAGCGTACGTCTTTGGGCTCTGCCTTCGAGCAGCGGATGAACTGGGCGCGACGCCAGTGTTGCTGGGCCGTACGTCACAACCCGTGCCGTTTATCTTCCGAGGGGGACCAGGTCAGATCTACTCTGCATCGAAGAACTACGGGTTCGCGGGCTTCTCCCTGCGAGGAGAGCTATTCGAGATTCACGCGGGGGTCGAGTTCAAAGGGACGAGCGGAATGACGCACGAGCTTGATGTCTGCATAATGCGTCATGAGGAGGCCCGGAAGTGCCGCATGCAACCTGATGACCCTGAACCGGCAAGTCTGGTGGCCGCATGGGAGTGCAAGTTTTACAGCGGCAACTTGGATAAGGTGTTGGGCAGAGCGTTTGTCGGGCTTCTAGACGACATGGGCTACGCAGTACGCGAGACCGGCATGTGCTCCAATTCCGGTCACCCTGGATTGAGGAAGTACTTTCGGCCGCAGCGGCGACCATATCCCTATTTCGAGTTGTCACCACTGCAACCGTCGAATGAGGGCATTTTCGTGAATCGGCTCAAGAGCGAGCTAAAGAAGCTGACCTGCGACTAGGACGGAAGAGCATGACCTGGTGGATGCACCTGGACAAGAAACGCGGGAGCCGGCCGCGGTGCGCGCTTCTGGTCGACGGACCGGCAGAGGAAGTAGCCAGACGTCTTACGGACCTCGCTAGCCTTCATGGGGTGTCGGTCTCAGCAGAAGACAGGTGGATGCCCTACGGCAAACCGGTTCTGGAGAACGGCCAATGGAACACGGATCCATCCAAGGAAGCCAAACTGGGAGAGGCAGACAGACTCCTACCACAGGACCAGCGTCGTGTACTCAGAGAGTGGTGGCTCGCCACGCCAGATGACCCTAGAGCCAATACGCCCAACTGGGACATCGCGAGTACATGTACCGTGGGCGGTGAGGCCGGCCTACTCCTTGTGGAGGCGAAGGCCCATCGTGGGGAACTCAAGGAAGGTGATTCGTGTACCGCTGGGGAACCGAACTTAGGCCACATAGGGAATGCCGTAGACGGGGCAGGAGGCCGCCTGGATGCTCATAGCGGTATAGGCAAGTGGCATCTCTCGCACCGGACGCACTATCAACTCAGCAATCGTTTTGCCTGGAGCTGGAAGTTGGCCTCGATGGGAATCCCGGTCGTCTTGGTCTACTTGGGATTCCTTCACGCAGTCGAGATGGAAGACCAAGGAGAACCATTTGCCTCGGCGGATGGCTGGCGCACTGCGGTGCTTGAGTACTCACAAGGCATCGTGCCCGGGGCAGCCTGGAACGAGCAACCGATAGCGACGAGCAAGGCGCCATTCTACGCACTCATCAGGTCGATAGACATAGACTTCCACGTTGAAAGGGCCAAGTTTGACTAGCTGGCGCAACACAGCAGCATGATTGAGTTCAGGCACGGCGACATCATCGGCGAAGACGTAGAGGCGCTGGTGAATCCGGCCAACTGCGTAGGCGTCATGGGCAAAGGAGTGGCGCTCAAGTTCAAGGCTGCTTTTCCGGCCAACTTCAAGGAATACGCCGCAGCGTGTCGGCGCGGGGAAGTCGAGCCGGGTAGGATGTTGATGCACAAGACAGGGCGCGACGTGAATCCCCTCTACGTCATCAACTTCCCGACCAAGCGTCATTGGCGCGACAAGAGCCGTATCGAGGATATCGAAACCGGACTCGGTTCGCTCAGGCACGAGATTGAGTCTCGCGGCATCAGGTCTGTAGCCATTCCTGCTCTCGGCTGCGGCCTTGGCGGATTGCGTTGGTCCGAAGTGCGACCGCTGATAGAGAAGACGCTCGGCGTCCTCGATGGTGTGAGAGTGGTCGTGTTCGAGCCGACGGCAGACGCATCCCCGCGCGGCTTGCCAACCGCGGGACGTACTAACCGTGCAGGAGTTGATGCTTGGGAGATCAAGTAGATGACCGCTGAGCAGTTGAACGAGTTGCTCCTGACGGAGGAGGACGAACATCTTGAGTTCAAGAAGGCCGAGCACGACTTCAATATAGAGAAACTGCGGAAGTACTGCTGCGCCCTGGCCAACGAGCGCGGCGGCAAGCTCATCTTGGGTGTCACCAACCGCAAGCCGCGCCGCGTGGTCGGCACAGAGGCCTTCCGCGACCTGGAGCACCGCCGTTCCGACCTGACTCAGATTCTGCACCTGCGGATTGACGCCGTCGAGGTTCAGCACCCACACGGACGGGTAGTCGTGTTCGATGTACCGTCCCGGCCGATAGGCGTACCGTTGCGGTACGACGGAGTGTACTGGATGCGGTCCGGCGACTCCCTGACTCCCATGACCGAAGACAGGCTCAAGAGCATCTTCGAGGAAACCGGACTGGAAATGACGGCAACGCCGGTGGACGGCAATGCGGTCGAGCTGGTCAGCGCCGCAGGAATGGAAGAACTGCGGAAGCTGATGGAGGAAGCGGGCGCGGTACCGGACCTGCTACGGCAGGGCGACATTGACCTGCTGCGCGCGCTCGGTGGTGTGTCTGGAGACGGGCGGTTGCTTGTGGCTGGGTTGCTGCTGGCTGGCAAGCCGGAGGCGATTCGGAAGTCCATTCCTTGCGCGCAATGGCAATTCCGGCGCATGAGATCAGACACGGAGTACGACCAAGCAAATGACGGGTATGACAGTATCCCAGTGGCGTTGCGCCGGCTGCGCGAACTGGTCGGCGCGAACAACCCTATTGTGACTATTCCGGGCTGGCTCGTACATCCGGAGTTTCCTCGATATCCAATGCTCGCCCTGCGAGAGCTGATTGTGAACGCGTTAGCTCATCGAGATTATCGGGCTCCCGGTGCTATCACGCTGAAGCTCTACCCCGACCGACTTGAGCTGAGCAACCCGGGCGGGTTCGTTGGCGGCGTTACGCCGGACAACATCCTGCATCATCCGTCGGTGCCAAGGAATCCGGCGTTGTTTGGTGCGCTTACGCGCATCCGGCTGGCGAACGCCTCTAATCTCGGCGTGCCGCGTGTATATCGCGACCTGCTGAGCGAAGGGAAGGAACCACCGGTCTACTGGGCATCCGGACAGGCGGTGCGCGTCACCGTGAAGGGACAGGAGGCGCGTCGCGAGTTCCTGCAATTGGTGAAGGAGAACGCGGGGCTAGACATAGACGACTTGCTCGTGCTTCACTATCTGACGCGCCACCGCGAAGTCACTGTGCACACGGCTGCGGCTATCTGTCAGCGGCCGGCGGAGGTCGTGCGGGAGACGCTGGGGCAGCTTGTCACGCAGTGGCGACTGCTTGAGCCTTGCGGCGCGGGAAAGGGACGGTACTACCGGCTCTCACTCAGTGCGTACAATGTTCTGCTCGACGCGCTCAGCTACCACTTGGATGGTCGAGTCACCAAGGAGACCGCGC
Organism: Caldifarciminota bacterium; assembly: GCA_016935295.1. Classification (GTDB taxonomy): domain Bacteria; phylum Hydrothermota; class Tepidihabitantia; order Tepidihabitantales; family Tepidihabitantaceae; genus UBA2258. The sequence continues at coordinate 6,812 of JAFGRF010000218.1, forward strand.
GGGCGAGGGTCCTCAAGGCACTGCGCGCGGGCCCTCTGACGAACGCCCAGGTCCGCGAGCTAACCGGGGTAGATCGGAACCACGCATGGGCGCTCATGCATGAGCTTGTTGAGCAGGGCTACGTCGAGCCACCAGGGCGGGGCCGCGGTAGCAGGTGGCTGCTTCGGCCGGGAGCCAAGAATGCTGACTAAGCAATAATAATGCTGAACAAGCATTCCGATGGACAGTCGAGTCAGTTCCGGGCCTCCATGGAACTTGATGCTCATCCGGATGCGGCGAATTACAGACTGCCGAACGGACGGCCTAACTGGCTGTGAATCAGCGGGTTGACGCGTGACAGCTTTACTTGATGGTCACTTGATGGTGACGTGCAAATGACCACTGATACCAGCGAAAAGGGCCTTGAGAGTCTGATTGTCGCCGACATGACAGGGCGGTTGGCCGTCACGCCGAGCACGGCAGGCGCGGCTCTGGATGCCGAGCAGTTCGTGGGGCCGGCTGGGTGGATTCCGGGCGAGCCCGAGACGTATGACCGCGAGTTTGCGATTGACCTCGCCCAGTCGTCGGCCTTCATCCGGGCGACGCAGCCCGACGTTGTGCAGGCACTGGACCTGGAGAATGACAGCCCGGTGCGCCGCAGGTTCCTTGCCCGATTGCGGAGCGAGATTGCCAAGCGCGGCGTGATCGACATACTGCGCCACGGCTTGAGTCACAATCAGTATCAGATCGACTTGTTCTTCGGCACGCCGTCACCGGGGAACCAGATGGCCGAGGAGTCGTTCGCGGCGAACCAGTTCAGCGTGACGCGCCAGTTGCGCTACAGCCAGGACGAAACCCAGCGTGCACTCGACCTCTGCCTGTTCATCAACGGCCTGCCAGTCATCACGTTCGAGCTGAAGAACAGCCTGACCAAGCAGACCGCCGCTGATGCCGAGGAGCAGTACAAACGCGACCGGAACCCGAATGAGCTGCTGTTCCAGTTCGGGCGTTGCATCGCCCACTTCGCCTTGGACGACAGCGAGGCTCGGTTCTGTACCCACCTGAAGGGCAAGGCGTCGTGGTTCCTGCCCTTCAACCAGGGCGACAACGACGGCGCGGGTAATCCGCCGAACCCCGAGGGGCTGAAGACTGACTATCTGTGGAAGCGCATCCTGACCCCGCGCGGGCTGACCGACATCATCGAGAA
>JAFGRF010000219.1 GCA_016935295.1 Caldifarciminota bacterium
ATACCGCATACGGCTAGGCTGTGGCGTCTGCACCAGGCTGAGGCGCTGTCCGTGGTGCCCACTGAGATGTGGGTGAAACCACAAGGAGGAAAGGTGCTTGGTCCATTCGCCGTGCTTATGGTGATGACTGTCGTGTCGTCCCCCCCCGCCGGACGCCACTTTGCCGGGGTCCCCGGCTACAGGCCACTTCTTTCCCGGAATCCAGCCAACTGACGACTCGATGTGGGTGAAGGTGGATTCGGTTTCCATCGGCTCCCCGCCCTCGTCGTTCTGGCGCGGCCTGTGCCTCGACCCTAACGGCACCGATGTCTGGATGGCGGTCGGCGACGGCGCGCCTATCGTCGAGAAGCGAAACCGCTACACCGGTGCGCTGGTCGACTCCTTCACCGGCCAGGGCAGCGGGCCCTACGACCTCGTCCGCCTCGGCGATTCGCTGTGTGTCGCCAACTTCAGCAGCAGTACTTTCTACATCTACGATACGCTGGGAAACTCCATCCGGAGTTTTGGTTTCCCTCCCGGGAGTCTCCGCGGTGTGGACTGGGACGGCACCAAGTTCTGGGCTTCTGCGGCATTCTCACCCTTCTGCGTCTACACGCTCAACCCCGACGGCACGGTCCGGAAGACACTGACCCCGACCGGCTCGCCGACCCCGACGTGGATGGGCGTGATCGCACTGGACCGCATGTACGAAAACCGGTTGTGGATCTCCGACGGAACCAGCCCGACCGAAAACATCTGGTACTGCTCGTTCGACACGGTCGCCAACACGTACTCCATCCTGGCAACTTTCAGCCTGCCAACCACGGCATACGCGGGCGGGCTGGCATTTGACGGGCCCGACTCCACCGGCAGCCATGTCTGGGCAATCGGCCGCAGCGACACCTGGCTCTGGCGGCTCAAAGTCCACGACGCGCTACTCACACACAACGTCGGCGCCAAGGCCATCGTCGCGCCGCTCGACACAGTCGACACCGGAACTGTGGTAGCGCCCAAAGCGGTGGTGCGCAACTTCGGCACCTCAGAAGAGACCTTCCTCACCCGGTTCACAATTGGGACATCCTACACCGATACGATAACCGCGACCGTTGCCACCGGCGCGAGCGACACGCTGACCTTCATGGACTGGACTGCGGACTCAATCGGCACGTTCGCGATCAGGTGCACAACTGAACTTGCTGGTGACGAGAACCCGGCCGACGACCTCTGCCAAAAGTCGATCGTTGTTGCTGCGCTCACCGGCCTGGAAGGAAGCGAGGTCCTGCCCGCCGCGTTCAGCCTCGACCAGGTTCTGCCCAACCCGACCGGCGGTCGGACGAGCATCCGCTACGGTTTACCCGGACCGGTTGCCGTCAGACTGTCGGTCTACTCAACCGCGGGAACGCTCGTTCGCAGGGTCGCAACCGGCGTTCAGACCCCGGGCTGGTACACGGCGACGTGGGACGGCAACGACGCCCGTGGGCAGAAGGTCGGCACCGGGGTGTATCTCATCCGTTTCGAAACGGGTATGTTCACGTCCACCCGCAAGCTTGTCGTCCAGCACTAGCGCGCGACCGTAACTTAGACGGGCGGGGCTTCGGCCCCGCCCGTCGTCGTATGCCGTCAGGTGTGCGAACGCGCCCGTTGACCGGGGCTCGCCTGCCGAGTACGCTTCTGCCGTGAATCGACGACTTGGACTGCTGTTGCTGGCTCTGGTCGGCCCGCTTGCAGCCAACTATCTCATGACTGCGCCGGAGTCGCTGATGACGAACAGCGCCGACTACCTCATCGTCACCCACCCGGACTTCACAAACGCACTCTATTCGCTGTGCGCACTGCGTGAGAGCCTGGGTCGAGGTGAAGATGGCCGAAGTCAGCCTGATATACTCAGCCTTCCCGACCGGAGCACGAACGGATCGCATCCGGGCGTTCATGCAGCAGGTCTACGACCACTGGAGCACGCGGCCCGAGTTTGTGCTGCTGGTCGGCGGCTACTCGTCCTGCATCCCTAGCCGCACGCGGTCAAGTCATCTCTTGACTGCGTCCCACTCCCGGTTATCCTCCTTCTGAACCAAACTTGGGAGGTCCATGCCTAAGGATATCAGCTATTGTGGGATCGACTGCGCCGCCTGCCCGGCGCTGGTCGCGACTCGGACCGACGACTCCGCCCTGCGCGCCAAGACCGCCGCCGAATGGTCGAAATCGTACGGCCACGACTTCAAACCCGAGGACATCAACTGCAGCGGTTGTTCGAGTACGGAAGGGCCGCACATCGGCTACTGCTCGATGTGCGAAATACGGAAGTGCGCCGTCTCGCGCAAGCTCCAGAACTGCGCCTCGTGCGCCGAATACGAATGCGCGACTCTGGCCGGCTTCCACAAGAACGTGCCGGAAGCCAAAGCCCGTCTCGACGCCATCCGCGCCAAAACACCTTAGGGGCAGAGCCGGAGAAAACGAGAGGCGGGAGGAATACCGCCCGGGTCAGCTGACCGAGCGCCGACCGGGGCTCCTGGCTTCAGGCCTTCTGCCGCCGCTTCGCCATGACCAGCTCCCACTGCCATGCTGTGCCCATCATCTCCTCAATCCCGCGCTCCGGCCGCCACCCCAGTATGGTTTCGGCCCTGTGGTTGTCTGAGTAGACTGCCGCCGCGTCCCCCGCTCGCCGCGGGCCGACCCGGTACTTCAAACTGGTACCCGCGGCCCGCTCGAACGCCTTGATCGCCTCAAGGACCGTGGTGCCGGTCCCGGAGCCCAGATTGAAGACCTCCGGGCTTCGGCTGGCGCGCGCCTCGGTCTGGGTCTTTCGCATGTGCTCGATCGCCAGAACATGGGCGCGGGCAATGTCAGAGACATGCACGTAGTCGCGAATACAGGTGCCGTCGCGCGTATCATAGTCGCTCCCGTGAACCACCAACTCCGGCAGCATACCGATAGCCGTCCTGGTAATCCTGGGCACCAGGTTGTCGGGGTCGCTGTAGGGCACCTCGCCGATCTCAGACGACTCGTGTGCCCCGACCGGATTGAAGTAGCGGAGCGACATGTAGCTCGTTTGGCTGACCTTCGCGAAGTCACCGACGATGTGCTCGCCAATCTGCTTGGTCCTGGCATACGGACATTCGGGCTCGCCGAATGGCGTATCCTCGGTCACCGGGAGTTCACTGGCGTTACCGTAGACCGAGCACGACGAGGAGAAAATGAAACAGGGAATCCCGCACTTCGCGGTGCTGGCAAGCACATTGAGCAGCGAACTGATGTTGTTGTCGTAGTAGAGCAGTGGTAGCGCCACCGATTCCGGCACCGTCTTGAAGGCCGCGAAGTGTACAACTGCAACCGCGTCCCGGTGCTCCGCGAAACAGGCGTCGGTCAGGGCGGCGCTGCGAAGGTCAACCCTGTGGTTCCGGACGCGCATGCCCGTGATGCTCTCTACACCCTCCAGGATGCTCGGGCTGGAGCGCGAGTTGTCGTCGATCGAGATCGGTTCGTAGCCCGCCCCCGCCAACTCAATGAGTGTGTGGCTGCCGATATAGCCGCATCCTCCCGTCACAAGCACTTTGGCCATCCGGGCATGCTAGCGGGAACACGGACGGAATCAAGACATGCGAGACAACCGCCCTGCTGAAAGAAACCGCCCGTTGCCGGAACGCAACGGAAAACTGCCGGGGTTTTGCACCGGCGCGCAACAGCTGCTGTCAAACGGCAGCGATTCCGTCATACCTAAACCGCAGCGAAGACGTCATAGGGGGTTCTCTTCTGACGACGCGGTG
>JAFGRF010000220.1 GCA_016935295.1 Caldifarciminota bacterium
AGCTCTATCAGGGCGCGAACTCCGGCGAGACGCCGTACCACGGTAGCCACGTCAACGGGACGGTCGCGGGCGACGATTCGGTAACCGGCGGGTCGAGCTACTACGACGGCATGTCGTTCAAAGGCCGCCTTTACTTCGTCGACCTGACTGCTTCCAACGGCGCCTTCGTGATCGGCTCGGACCTGACACCACTCTGGGACTCGGTCTATCTCGGCCGCGGCCTGCCCGACTCGGTGCGGCCGATTCTGCAGCACTCCGGCTCCTGGGGCGCGGGCAACAGCGTTGGCGACTACAAGCTCATGGACGCATCCACCGACGCCTACTGCTGGGCCAACAAGGACTTCATGAACATCTTCGCGGCGGGCAACGAAGGCGGAACCCACCGTATCCGCAACCCCGGCATCGCCAAGGATGTACTCACCGTCGGCGCAACCTACAACGGCGCCTCAAGCAACATAATCGCCAGCTTCTCCAGCCGGGGCCCGACCCAGGACAACCGTATCAAACCTGCGGTCATGGCTCCGGGCGTCAACCTCTGGTCGGCGCAGGCATCGGGCACGAACGGGTACTCGCAGATGTCCGGTACATCGATGGCCACGCCGGCGGTGAACGGCGCAATCGGTCTGATGCGCTGCTATCTCACTGAGGGCTACTACCCGACCGGCAGCCCGGTTCCGGCCAACCGCATCGACTACATCTCGTCGGCCCTGCTCCGGTCGATGGCCATCGCCTCAGCCGACCCGAACGTCGGTAGCTACGTTATCCCGAGCTTCGACGTCGGCTGGGGCCGGATTGACGACGATTCGGTCCTCTATTACGCGGGCGACGTGCGTCGGCTGGCGATCAAAGACGATACGGCCGGCGTCGGCACCGGTGAGTACAGGGAAGAGCAGTTCGTCGTCAACTCCGCCATCCCGCTCCGCATCGCCCTGGCCTGGACCGACACAGCGGCCGCGCCCAACTCCAACCCGACGCTCGTGAACGACCTCAACCTCGAGGTCACCGACCCGAACGGCACGTACTATCGCGGCAACCAGTACTCCGGCGGGCAGTCGGCGCCGGACCCGAGTACCTGGGACAACCGGAACGTCGAGGAGTGCGTCCGCGTCAACTCACCGGCTACCGGCACTTGGACCATCCGGGTGCGCGGTCAAAACGTCGCCACGGCCGCGAAGCAGAGCTTTGCCTACACCATCACCGGCGACGTCAGCTCGTCAACCTCCGCGGTTGACGCGGCGGTGCAACGCATCATCGCGCCTTTCGGCGCGGTCGACTCCGGCGCGACCGATATCCCCCGGTGCTGGGTCGCCAACTACGGCAGCACCACCGTCACATTCCCGGTGACGATGCGCATAGGCACCAGCTACTCCGACACCAAGACCGTAACCAGCCTCGCGCCCGGCGATTCCGGCCTGGTTATGTTCAGCATCTGGAACGCGACCGAACGCGGCTCTCTCGCGGTGCGCTGCTCGACCGGTCTCGTCGGCGACCAGAATCCGGGCAACGACGAGCTGTCCGGGTCGGTCATCGTGCGCGTCATCGATGTCGGCGTGACCGCGATTGTCGCTCCGACTGACACCTTCGACACCGGCGCTGTCATCACCCCGCAGGCCTGGGTCAGGAACTACGGCACCGAGGCCGCGTCCTTCCCTGCCTTCTTCCACATCGGTTCCTTCTACTCCGACTCCCAGGACGTCGCGGGCCTCGCGCCCGGCGACTCGACGCTGGTGGCCTTCACGACCTGGAACGCGACCCAGCGCGGTGCCCACACCACACGCTGCATTGCCGCGCTCTCCGGCGACGTCATCCCGGCCAACGACACCCTGTCCGGCTCGGCCATGGTGCGCGTGATCGATGCCGGCGTCGCCGGCATCAACAAACCGGTGGGTACGTATAGACCGCAGGAGATCGTCATTCCCATCGCAACCGTCCGCAACTACGGCAACGTTCCGACCGGCTTTGAGGTCTGGACACTCATCACCGACCCGAACGGTTCCCTCTACTACTCCGATAGCGAATTCGTCGCGAACCTCGATCCCGCCAACAACCTGATTGTCAACACGTTCCAGCCCTGCACCCTCCGGTTCCTCGGCAACTGGGTGGTCAAGTGCAGCACCGCCCTGACCGGTGACGTTCACCCCGAAGACGACGTCGCGACCGGCGGTTTCACAACGAGCTCTATGTGGGAAGAGATGAAATCGATGCCGGAGCCCCCCTCGTACCGGCAGGCCAAGGACGGTGCCTGGCTCACCTACGACGCCGGAAGCGGCCTCATCTACGCCGCCAAGGGCAACAAGACCGGCGACTTCTACTCCTACGACGTAGGTGCGGACACCTGGACCTGGCTTCGAGCGATACCGCTCGGCACCGAAAACAGACTGCCGCGCCGGGGCGCGTGCGGCGTTGCCGACGGCTCGCGCTACGTCTACATGGCCAAAGGCAGGAACACCCTCGGCTTCTGGCGCTACGACATCGTGGCCGACACCTGGATTCAGCTCGCCGATGTGCCGTACGGCCGACGCCGGAAAGTCCGAGCCGGTGGCGTGACGTACGTGCAGATTGGTGACAGCGGCTACGTCTACCTGCTCAAGGGGACGACCTGCGAGTTCTACCGCTTCAACGTGGCGACGTGGAAGTGGGAGACGATGCAACCTGCTCCGTCCGGTCGCCACGCAAGATGGTACGGCGGGTCGTTCCTCGTGTTCGACGGCGACCACACCATCTACGCCCACAAGGCCCGCTACCATGAGCTGTGGGCCTACGACGTGCTGACCGACAGGTGGAGCGGCGAGCAACTCAACGGCATGCCGTTTGTCGGACATTCAGGTCGCTACCGGAAGTCGCGCGAAGGCGGGTCCGGCGCCTGGTTCGAGGGCGGCATCTACGCGCTCAAAGGCGGCAATACCACCCAGTGCTGGCACTATGACGTGGGCGCTAGCACGTGGTCTGAGTTCGACTCGTTGCCCCAGTTGGGTGAGTACGGCAGAAACCGAAGGGTCTATCGCGGAGGGAACATCATCAACGTCGGCGGCATGCTGTACGCGCTCAAAGGCAACAGGACCAACGAGCTCTGGCGCTATGCGCTGGGATCAGTGGAAGCGCCGCAGCCTTCGCGTGAAGGCGTCATGGCCGCGCAGACTTCGCTGGGCGATGGCCGGCTGACCATTGGCCCGAGCCCGCTCTCGGGCGGTGTGGTCCACCTCAATGCCGGCGGGACCCTGGCGCAGTCGGCGACGGTCAGGCTGTTCGACGCTTCGGGGCGCCAGGTGGCTGCCAGGAACCTGACCCTGCGGAACGGCGGTGCCGACTTCGACGTTCGCCACCTGGCTGCCGGTGTCTACCTGGTGAAGGTAGACACTGATGGCCGTTCCATCATGCAGAAGCTAGTAATAGAGAAATAGCGGCCGATAGCTGCTACGAAGCGAGGCGGCCTCCGGGCCGCCTCGCTCTTTCCTGCAGCGTATTGGTCACATGGGTCCTGTTCGTCCGATTCCCGCTCCGCTCAGAAGTAGAACAGGTACCGCAGCTTCACCGCCCCTACCCGGTTCACCAGCGTCAGCCCTTCGCCGAAGTCAACGCGATAGTCGTTGAGCGCTACATAGAGCCAGCTCTTGGGCAGGAAGTTCCAGGAGAACAGGCAGCCGATGCGGTTACTGCTGAACTGGGTCAAGTCCCATCGGGTCTCCGGCGTCTGCAGCACGACCTCGTCGTACAGGTTCAAGGATATCTTTGAGGTCAGCCGGACATCGAGTCGCGGCCGGGTTATGGTCGTGACGCCGACGACCCGGTTCTGGGGGTCGAGCTCCCAGTTGTTGCTGCCGCCGACTACCACGGCGACGTGCCCTGCGATATAGAACGTGTAGTACAGCCAGTCCGAAGCATTGTAGGCGACGAAACCGCGGTTGTAGTTGTAACCTCGCCCGGCGTCGCCGCCGAAGGTGAGGTTGTACTTCAGGTGAGTCTTGTCCACCGATACGTTGAGGCTGTTGTACGGGAACTGCGTGTCGGCCTCGGCCTGGCTTCCGGCCTCGCCGCCCACGTAGATGTAGCAGTTGCTGCGCAGGTTCGCGTTCGCACCAACGCCGGCACCGTAGGATAGATCGTCGCTGCCCGGCTCGCGGGCAAAGCCGAGCCTCGGCATCACTGTCAGTCGGGCAAGTTCGCCTCGTCCGCGGAAGCGCGGCCCGGCCGCGGCATGGAACTGGACCCGGCCGGCCCAGGGTACGAATCCGATGTCGGTCACGTCGAACGAATCGCTGATTGTCTGAAACGCACCCTCGGCGGCGATGCTGCCGTTCAACAGGCCGGAGTAGCTGGAGCTTAGTCCCCAGCCGGTCTTGCCGCTCCGGTCGCTGGCTGCGGCCTGGATGACTGCGTTGTGCGGTCCGGTTGAGAAATTCCAGTCCCCGCCCAGGGCGAAGTTATAATCGTCGGCATCGGCCATGGTGCCGCTGAAGATCAGCCCGCCGGTCGTCTGCTCGGCGATTCGGGTCCGGCCGGAGAGCACGCCGAACGCGCGCCGCGGCTCGATCACATTCCCGCCTGTGTCCTTCAGCGCGTCGGTGTAAGCGCCGATAGCACCGAAGTTGGTGAAGCCCTGACGGGAGGTCAGCTTGAGTCCGCCGAGTATCGGCACCGGCTCCCGTCCGACCGCCTTGCCGATGCGCCGCGAGTAGAAAGTGTTGAGCGAGCCGTATCCGTTGCCGCTGCCCGCCATCCGGAAGAACTCGCTTCCCTCGACAAAGAACGGCCTCCGCTCCGAGAAGTAGGTCGGATAGCGCGAGAGGTTGAACGAGTACGGGTCGGCCTCGATCTGGGCGAAGTCCGGAAGCACCGTCGCGTTGAGGCTGGTCTGCGGCGTCAGGTCCCACTTCAGGTTCAGGCTCGCGCGTGGCCGGACCCGCTCGGCGATGTCGCGGACCGTCCTGACTGTGTCAGCGGCGCCCTGGTCATAGCGCACGAAGCCTTCGGGATACAGCTCGAAGTAGTAGCCCCGCGCCTGCGGACTGACACCGGCGAGCCGGCCCGCGTTCGACACGCGCATCCCGCCCTCCTCCTCCGGCACGTGCTGCCAGACCAGCCGTTCCTGGTTCGCGGCAATCATCCGGTCGAAGTTAACACCCCACTCGGCCACGTCCGGCCGGTAGCGTATCGACTTGAACGGTATCCGGATTTCGACTTCAAACCGGTCGTCGTACAACTGCGTGGCGGCGTACCAGACGCAGTCCCAAGACCAGTCCCAGTTGTTGCCGTCGTCGAGCAGCATTCCGTCCAGGTAGAGACCGCTGCCGTACACCCGGAAGAAGTAGCCGTTCGACCGGGAGTCGGTCGGGTCGAGGAAGAAAGTGACCTCTTCCTCAAGGCCGTACAGGACGGCAACCGGCCG
>JAFGRF010000221.1 GCA_016935295.1 Caldifarciminota bacterium
ACATATTCGTACCTCCATGTACTCAAAGTGTTACCTATGTCCTGATAATAACCTGTTACCTATGTCCTGAGTCCGGACCGGGACGGTTCCCAGGGCGATATGGGAAGCTGTTCGGTATGGCACTCCGCAGACCATTCCGAAGAGGATAGTCGGGGCCACGCGGACCGCGACCTGCTGAGCGATTCGGGACTCAACCCGGCATGCGACTGGCAGGGTTACCTGCGGTGCGATTCTGGAAACGACCTGCCGGGCCGCATACGACGTTGCCTCCAGGGGAACCCGCAGTAGGACTCGCCGTGCTGCCTGGCAGACCATCTGGCGAGCGATCTGGAATGCGGAATCCCAGGCAGCCCGTCAGTATCCCGACCCCGGCGGCCGGCGCTCAAGTTGGACGTTGAGAGTCAGGATCTTCCATGCCGACACGTTGACGACCCTCATTGCCTTTTTGCACCCGGCATAGGTGAAGATGAGTCGGCGCCGGCCGGCCGGTATGCCGGTGATGATGTAGTCGCCGTTTCGGTTCGAGGCGGTACCCAGCCGCGTGCCTTCGATCGTAACGCTCGCGCCGATGGCCGCTCCGAATCCCTGCACCTCCACCCTGCCCGCTACCTCGCCGACCGCGAGCGCCGTGTCGTATAGCGGCAGGTCAACCGACAGTGTGTCTCCGGCCCTGACCGAGAGACGCCGGGGGAACCCGCGGAAACCCGGCAGACTGGCAAGGAGTTCGCGGTCGCCCGGCGGAAAGGGAATCGCGTACATGCCGGTGGAGTCGGACCGCGCGGTCGCTGTTTCGCCTTTGACTCTGACCAGAGCCCTGGCCAGCCGCTTTCCGGTGCTGCCGTCCTTCACGAACCCGATGGCCGTGCGCGGCTTGGTTCCGTACAGCCTGAACACGGACCTTTCGTCCGCGGCAGTGACAGCAATCGTGTCGGTCGCCGTGTAGAAGCCCTCAGCCGACGCGGTCAAGACTAGTCGTGTGCCGGCGACCGCCGGAACGACGCACCCGCCGTCAGCGCCGGTGACAAGCACGCTCTCTCCGAGCTTCACCTTCACGCCGGCGAGCGAGCGCCCGGTGTCGCCGTCGCGCACGCGAAGCCTGACCCGCGCCTCTGCCCCGAGGCAGCAGGCTGCGGCAAGGACAAGCGATAGAACCGTGCGGCTCGGAATAGGACAGACAGGACGAATAGGACCCATCGGGAGACTACTCGAACCGCGGCTGGTAGCCGAGCGGCTCTCTGGGTTTGGGCTTGCGGAACGTGGCGGTGTAGTTGAACAGACTGCCGACAACCGATGCCGGCTCGAACCCGGCCTGCTGAGCAAGCTTCACCACGTCGTTGCGAAACCGGTAGTGCGGGTCGGGCAGGCTCTCGGCAATCGACAACGCCGCTCCCGGCCGCATGACCCGCAGTGCGTCGCGCAGGGCCGCGAGCCGGTCCGGTATCTCACCAAGCACGTGCGCGAAGAACACGAGGTCGACATCGAAGATGTCGAACGGCAGCTTGTCGGCAGGCGCGACGAAACCCTGCACGTTGCGCAGCCCCTGTTTCTCTACGCGCGCGAGTGTCGCCTCGACCATCTGGGGCTGGATGTCAACGCAGAAGAGTATCCCGCCCGGCTGAATCCGGCGGGCGACATGTGGTGAAAGATGCCCGGTTCCGCACCCGACCTCGACCACTCGCATGCCCGGGCCGAGTGCCATCCGGTTGAGCGTAACGTCCGCCGGCATCAGCAGCCTGCGCCATGGCCCTTCCAGGATGAATCCAATCCAGTGCGGCATCGGGAACGGTATCTCGTGCAGTACGACCCAGACGACGATGGCCGACGCGAGGATGATCGCGAGTGTCGGCGCCGAACCTAGAGGGATGAACACCACTGCGAGCCAGGGCGGCGGCGTTCCCATCGCGGTCAGGAGCATGGTCAACGCATAGATACCGACCAGCGCACCGACAACAACCATCTTGCCCAGCTCGCCGATGCGACCCAGCAGGGCCCGGCGCAGGGCACGCGCGGCAAGCCAGATAACCGCGACGAGCAGCATCAACGTCAGGACCGGTCTCAGACCCAGCAGCGTGTTGACCACGCCCGAGTCTAGTCCGGCAGAGGTTCAGGCGCAAGCCCAGGCAGAGTAATAGGACGAATAGGGCCTATGGGACCCACGCCGAGCCAGAAGCGCCGGGGCCTTGCGACCCCGGCGCTACCGAGCCAAGCAGAACCGTCGGAGGAACTAGTGCATGTCACAGCCAAGGCAGCCAGACTCGCCGCCCTGACCTTTCATCGGGCCCTGGCATCCGCCATGCATCCCGTGGCCTTCGCCACCCATTCGGCCATGCTTCATGCCCCGCATCCCGCGCTGCATGCCTCTGCCCATCATGCCTCGGCCCATGCCCATCTTCTTCATGGCATTGCGCTGCTCAGGAGTGAATAGCTTACGCATGTCGAACCGGTGGTTGATGCGGGCGATCTCAATCTTCTCACGAACGTCGCCAATCTCCTTGACCTTGGCGATGATCCTCTTTGCGTCCGGTTCGTCGGCGCGCCAGAGCGCACCGAGCTCGATCTCTTTGACCTTGAGGTCGGCGCGCAGCGGAACCATCCCCTTAACGTGTGCCGTACGCAGGTTGTCGATCTTCTCCATTTGCTCGGGCGTGAGGTCTGGTATGGCCGGGCCCGGCATCGGGGCCTGGGCTTTGGCCGCAGCCGCCGGCGCGGTCGCGGCCGGGCCTGGCTGCGCAAAGGCGAACCCGAAGGCAACGGCCACAATCATCAGTGCTGTGAGTGCTCGATGTTTCATCTGGTTTCTCCCTGATAGGTCATTATACGGTCAATCTCCTGACTCCGGCGGCCCCGGAGGCGGCTCTCCCGGCACCGGCTCGTCGTCATCCTGCATCATCGAACGCCGGTGCATGTGCGGACGCGCCCCTCGCCCCGGCCTGTCCAACCTGGGCCTCATCGTCATCATGCGATGCAGGTATTCGGTCCGTGCAGCGACGGGCATCAATTGGAGTTCCCGGTGCATCTGGCGGAAGACCATCGCCCTCATCCGGCCATGTATCTCGCCCAGCTCCCTACAGAGCGATTCCACCCTGGCGCTGTCCGGTCTCTCGGCCTGCATCTCGCTCCACAGGAGCGAATCGGTCGTTCGGACTCTCTCGGCCTCGGCGGTGAACTCGGGCAACGCCGCCTCACGGGTCTTCCTGATTCGCTCCCGCGCTTCAGCCGTAAGGTGTCGCGCCGGGAAACGGCGCGGATGCCCCAAACGTGTACGGCGCAGGAAGTACGTGCCCACAACCGCAACGTTCAGACAGAGCGAGGCGACGGCAATCACCAACAACCAGCGGTTTCGCATCAGTCACCCCCCGCCATCATGGCGTACATGTCCGCGGCAGACGACTCGACGTAGCTGACCGCCTCCTCCGTGCTGTTCTCAGCGACCGGAGTAGCAGTCTGTGCAAGCCCGGAACCGAACAAGACGCCGGCGCCGATGGATACGGCAACCACCAGCGCGGCGGCCAGCGAACCGGCCAGGCGGGCAAAACCGTGCGGCGCGGCCCTCCGTCGCTCGCGGACTTCCGCCATCACCCGCGTGACAAGGAACGGCGAGACTTCGGGCGTACCGACCTGCTCCAGCAGGCCCATATCCGCCTTCAGCGCCTCCAGTTCGGCGCGGCAGGCCGGGCAGGATGCAAGATGGGACGCGGTTTGCTCTCGCACCCTGCCCGACAGCTCTTCGTCAAGGAAGGGAGGCAGTAGCCGTTTCACCTGTCCGCAATTCATCGAGTGATTAGACACGGTATCCTCCTGGTTCCTGCGGATTCGGAATAAGATCAATACAACGCATGTGACTCATCAGATAATCCCTTTGGCGCGGTCTTCGGCCAACACCTTGCGCACGTTCGACTTGGCGCGAAACAGCAAAGAATCGACGGCCCGCACCGTCTTGCCGAGGGTTTCGGCAATCTCTTTGTAGCTCATGTCCTGGTAGACTGAAAGGACGAGCGCGGCCCGCTGGTCTTCGGGCAGGCAGTCAAGCGCCTTCCGCACGGCCTCCTCGCGCAGCTTCTGCTGGAATGCGGCCTCGGGCCGTTCGTTGTCGGGCGCGGCCATGGTCTCGTACAGCTCCTCGGTCGGCTTCCTCCGGGTGCGGAGATTGAAGCAGAGGTTGGTGCCGATGCGGTACAGCCAGGTTTTGAAACTGGAGGCCCCGCGGAAGCCTCCGAGTTTTTCCCAGGCCTTGACCATCGCAACCTGGGCCATCTCCTCGGCATCGCTGGCGTTCCGGCACATGCGATAGAGGTAGGAAAACAGCCCGTGCTGGTGCCGGCGTACCAGTTCCTCGAAGGCTGCGAGGTCGCCGGTCTGTGCCTTGCGCACCAGATCGGCGTCGTTGGTGACCGGGACTTCTGGGTGGCTCAGGATCGTTCTCCCTCTCGAATGGGGGCAATGCGACACACATGACCTGCGAGGCCGCTCATCGTTGAGCGTGAGGATAGGCTATCCCGCTGCCATGTCAAAGGATGTCTCCCCGTTGCTGGTAGAATGAAGCGGCGAAACCCGGGTTTGCCCGGGTCTCGCGAAAACGAACGGTTGAGTCTACTCGATGGTAGTCAGCTTGCCGACTGCCTGGTACGCCCCGGCGGTCATCCGGCAGAACCACGTGCCGCGGCCGACCGACCGGCCGAGCTCGTCCCGGCCGTCCCAGACCACCTGGTGCGAGCCGGGTTCCCGGATTCCGGACTCCAGTACGCGCACCAGTTCGCCGGTAGTCGAGTAGATACGCAGTTCGACCGGCGACGCCTGAGCCAGCGAGTAGCGGATGGTCGCCTGCCTGCGTGCCGGATTCTGGCCGCTGCCGAGGAGTGCGAACCGGACATCACCGAGCGGCCGCTCCTCGATGCCGGCAGGCCCGACGTAGACCGACTTCGTCAGCTCGTTGTTGTCCGTGACGAGGTCCGTCTTGAGCGTAGCCACGGAGCAACGTACCGGGAAACTGCCGAGCTCACCCGGTATCCAGGTAGCCAGCACCGTCGTGTCGGTCTTGCCCGGCTGCAGTGCGACCCGGACGGTATCGAAGTAGAAATCGCTGATGTAGAACCTCACCCTGGCCATATCTGCGACCGTCCCGAGGTTCCTAACCTCGACGGCAGGCGCGTAGCCCCGGCCCAACTCCACGGTATCGAGCGGTACGAGAATCGCAGTCACGGCGATGTCGTCGACGTTGACCGTGAGGACAGTGGTCGCCACGTCGTTGCTGGCGATGTCATCGGTGGCCAGCTCGGTCGAGCACGCGACCGCAATGCTGCCCCGCTCAAGCGCGGTCCACTGCGGAAACTGCACGCATACAGCCGTGCCCGGCTGGTGGCCCGTCACCGTGACGGTAGTGTCGTAGTCGGCGCCGATCCGCATCCTCACCGGGTAGGTCTCAACGTTGCTGCGGTAGTTGTAGAGAGAACAGGCCGGCGTCACCACCGTGCCGGAATCCACCGAACCGGTCGGCGCGATGAGCCTCGTCACGCCGACGTCGTGCTGGATCGGGTCCGGCAGGTACTGCTCGATGACCTGCCTGACCGCATTCTCGTTCCAGCCCTCGGCGACGTAGCGGACGATTCCCGCCGTATCGATGACGTAGTTGAGAGGAACGTAGCCGTTCTGCTGGTAGAGACCCCAGAACGTGCTGTTGTCCTTCAAGTAGAGACTGGCGTACTGCCGGGCATACACCTTTATCACGTCCCAGTCGTCGCTGAGGTTCACGGGCATCGAGGTGAAACCGTGAGGGCCGTAGTCAACCTGGAAGTAGTGCAGGCGCGGCAACTCCGCGCGGCACGTCGGTCAGCCGTTGGTCCAGCCGAGAATGGCGACAACCTGCCCCCGGAAGTCAGACAGGCTGTGCATCGCCGAAGCTGAGTCGGGTAGCGTGAAGTCAGGAGCCGCGTCGCCGACACTGAGCTTGGCAAATACTGCCGCGGGTGCCAGCATGAGCACCGCCAGCAGTGTGAACAGGAGCACTTTGGCGTTCATAGTTCCTTCTTTGACAATATCCTCTAGATCAGTGGACCGTTTCTAAGTCTAGCCGGGGCGGACGGAGGGTCAAGGCCGCGCCGCGAGCGTCCGGGCATGACCGGCATTCGCTTGACAGCGGGCCGGCCGGACTTAGTATAGTCCTGTCGCGGCCATAGCTCAGGGGTAGAGCTCCGGCTTCCCAAGCCTCCGGACCGGGTGCTTGGTCAGCCGGTTGCATACCTCGAGTCGGCCCAAGATGATGCGGCCATAGCTCAGGGGTAGAGCTCCGGCTTCCCAAGCCGGTTACACGGGTTCGATTCCCGTTGGCCGCTTTTGCCGTCCTGACCGTGGTCGGGTACGTCCACAAATGCGTGCAGAAAGGAGCTTCGTGCGTTTCTCTGTTCTGCTGATCGTTTGCCTCGTTGGTCTGGCCACCGCCGACTCGCTCGACTACACCCGAGTGTCGGTCGTCGTGGTCACCACCGACTCCGGGGCACGCAGCCTGCAGAGCACCGATGTCCTCAAACAACGCATGCTGCGGACGCTCGGGTCCGCATCCTACGACCGGGACTGGACCGTCGGGCAGTACCTCGCGTCTCACTCCCTGGTCCAGCGCCGGCTGGACCGGATGAACCTGGCGAGCGACCGCCTGGGGACGAAGTTCCTGTCGGACGGCACGGTGTCGACCGCGTACGAGTTTCTGCTCACCGGCTCCGTGCTCGGGCTGATGCTCCCGGTAAGGAGCACGCCGCACCTGCTGGGTCCTACCGCCTGTCCGTGCTGCGGCCAGCCCTGGCCCGAAGGCAAGGAACCACCGCCCGGGGTAGAGCTTGTGCCCTATGAAACCCCCGGCACGCCCGAGTACACCGGCATCCTGGTCGATGCGAAAGGGCTGAATGCGCGGCCGGCGCTCTTCCCGCAGATAGTGACCGAAACCGGAGATGACGTATTCAGCAGCGACTTCGCGGATCCTGAGCAGGTGACCGCACACGGACTCGTCGGTTACTTCTATGATCGCACTCAGGCGCTGACCGGCAACCGGGTCGGGACGAACCCGCTTGTGGTCCGTGCCCTGGGCGTCACCGGCACCAACTTCTGCGACCTCATTGTCAACCAGTCCGACGCGGCCCGAATCCATGGCTCCCGGTCGAACCTGGACCTCCTCAGCCGCTGCCGCGTCGGCTTCCTGATAGACTAGGAGACGCCAGACCATGGACAATAGACTCCGAACTCCGGCCTTCGGCATTGGCCGCGGCGGCCCCTGTCAGACAGCGCGTCACTCGGCGTTCGTCATTTCCTGAACATGCCCTGGTACGGATTCATACATCCGGTAATCGCTATCGGCACCATCGCCCTGGGATTGGTGACGGCTCAGACCAGCCTTTCCAAAGTCAGTGACTGGGACTTCCCGATGCGGCGTCAGCGCAGCCGCACCATCTACTTCCTGCTGCTCTGTATCGCCAACTTCGTCATGGGTTTGGTCGTCAACCTTGCCCTGCGCGGTATCCACAAGGAAGTCGTCCTCTCCGGCCACCTGACTCTCTCGATCATCGTGCTGATCCTGGCATTCGCGGCAGCGCTCCTGACCTTCACCCGCAGCGAGCCGGGCCAGACGCCCCCGCACATGCGCTGGCACGGTACGTTCATAGTCGCCGCTGTTGCCCTCATCCTCACGATGGGGTTCCTTACCGGGCTGAAGCTGATCGGCTCCTGAGCCCCGACCGCGCTCCGCTCCTCGCCGACCGCAGGCGCCGCGCCCTGCGCATCTACGCCATTCTGAACCGCGCCTGGCCGGGAATGGCAGCGCCGGTCAAGCTGATGCCGCAAAGAGCCCCATTCCGGATTCTCGTCTCCGCAGTCCTGTCCACCCGTACCCAGGACCCGGTCACTGCTGCGGCTGCCGCCCGCCTCTTCGAGGTCGCCCGTGCCCCGCGCGACCTTGCCCGACTCAGCCCGGCGCGGATTCAGAAGCTCATCTTCCCGGTCGGATTCTACCGCACCAAAGCGAAGCTCCTGCCGCTGCTTGCCGGGATGCTGGTGGAACGCTGGCACGGCGAAGTTCCGCGAACCATGCCCGACCTGCTGGAACTCCCGGGGGTAGGCCGCAAAGTGGCCAACATCGTCCTGAGCCAGGGCTTCGGCCTCCCGGCAATCGCCGTGGACACGCACGTCCAGCGTCTGTCGAACCGGCTCGACCTGGTGCGCACTTCTCGGCCGATTGATACGGAACGGAGACTGACGGAGATTCTACCCCGCCGGACGTGGAAAGACTGGAATCGACTGCTGGTGGCGCTCGGGCAGACTATCTGCCGGCCACGACAGCCTCTCTGCTCAGCCTGCCCGCTGGCTGCTCTCTGCCCGAAGCGCGGCGTTTCAGGCAGTCGCTGAGTATCACGCGGTAGGCCGGCCGATAGGCGCGGGTGTATGCGGGTGAGTGATGGAACGCGGGGTAGCCCGACTCCTCGGCCTGCGCCGACAGCCGTTCCAGCTCGGCAGCCTCTGCGGGCAGGTACTTTCGACACCACCTGACCGCAGCGGTCAGCCTTCGCTTCATCAGCTTCGGGTCACGCTCGACCCGCCGCGCGCTCTCGACCATCACCTCAACCAGCCACTCCGCGTCCGCCCTTCCGCCTCTATCCTTCATCCCTCCTCCCCGCTCGAGCATGGGTCTCAAATTCACCCGCACCAGCTTTCCTCTCGGCTCAATCTCCGCAACCAGCTCCTCCGGTCGGCCATTCTGCCTTCTGCCTTCTAGCTTCCGGCTTCTGACTTCGTCCTCCAGCGCCGTCCGCGCCTCCTCGGCGCTGGCCATCATGTGCCCGGGCCCGAACGCCCCCTGGTGGAGAAGCTTGTAGATGTCCCGGGCTTCCAGCAGCGGGTAACGTCGAAGATGCCGGTCGAGAATCGTAGACAGGGAACTCAAGAGGAGCTAG
>JAFGRF010000022.1 GCA_016935295.1 Caldifarciminota bacterium
GCGCTTGGTATAGTTGCTGGATGCGAGCTTTGTACGATGACATTCGGAGGACCATGAAGTGAAGCGAATAGGCATTGCCGGTGCGACGGGGCTTGTCGGTGAGACCCTGCTGCGTGTCCTGGAGTCCGGCCCGCACAAGATTGAAGACCTGCGGCTCTTCGCCTCGGCCAGGAGCGCCGGAGCGAAGATGGAGTTCCGCGACCGTGAATACGAGGTGAGGGAGGTCAACCCGGACGGGTTCCATGGACTGGACGTCGCCTTCTTCTGTCTCGAAGCCGACCTGGCGAAAAAGCTCGTCCCGCTGGTCGCCGACCACTGCGTAGTAATCGACAAGTCGAGCGAGTTCCGGCTCAGGTCAGACGTGCCGCTGGTCGTGCCTGAGGTCAATCCCGGCGCGCTCAAGAGCCACATGAACATCGTCGCCAACCCCAACTGCACGACGATTCCGCTGGTGGTGGCAGTCAATCCGCTGCACCGGGAGTTCGGCCTCAGGGAAATCTGGCTGGCATCGTACCAGTCGGTTTCCGGCGCCGGCAGGGCCGCAGTCGAGCAGCTCCAGTACGAGGCCGAGTTCGTGACGCTCAGAC
Organism: Caldifarciminota bacterium; assembly: GCA_016935295.1. Lineage (GTDB taxonomy): Bacteria > Hydrothermota > Tepidihabitantia > Tepidihabitantales > Tepidihabitantaceae > UBA2258. The sequence goes on from JAFGRF010000022.1 coordinate 588, forward strand.
AGAAACCCGATTCCAAGGGCAGCCCGCTCGGGCCGCAGATTGCCGACAACGTCATACCGCATATCGCCGATTTCGACTCGCACGGCCACACCGGCGAGGAAGCCAAGACCATCCGGGAGTCAACGAAGATACTCGGCCTGCCCGAGCTGAAGGTGAATTCGACCTGCGTGCGGGTACCGGTGTCGGTCGGCCACGCGCTGGCCGTGACCTGCCGCTTCAGCCGGCCGGTCAAGGTCAAAGATGCGGCGCACGTGCTCAAGAGAGCACCCGGCATAGTCCTGCGCACGGGCAAGGAGTACGCGACGCCGGTTGACTGCCGCGGCAACGATTCGGTCTTTGTCAGCCGCGTCCGCCAGGGAGCAGGAACCGACGAACTGAGCATGTGGGTGGTCGCCGACAACCTGCGCAAGGGCGCGGCCACCAACGCGGTGCAGATAGCGGAGCTGCTGGAGAGTTAGGAAGAGAGGAGTGAGGAGAGAGGAGTGAGGAGAGAGGAGTCGAAGTGAAAACCGTGACGCTGTTGTTGGTACTGGGAGTAGTGGCGCTGGCGCAGAGCGGTGCATGGATCGATGAGCCGTGGCTTGCGGGCAAGCCGGGTGCGAAACCGGCCGGCCCGACTTTCGCGGAGTCGCTACATTCCTACAACGTCCGCCACTACCGCCTGGACATCAACCTGCCGATGACGGACAAGTCGTACACCGCCCACGAGGCGCTTTCCATCCGGAGCGACGAACCCTCGCTCAGCGCCTGCACGCTCCACTTCGTCAACCTCGTCTGCGACTCGGTGAAGCGCGCGGGCACGGCTTTGAGCTTCACGACGCCCTCCGGCCTGCTCGCCATCAACCTCGACTCTCCGCTGCCCCAGAACGACTCGACGGTTCTCGACATCTTCTATCACCGCGAGTCCACCGCCACCGCGCGCGGCTACTACTTCGCGAGGCCGCCGAGCGTCACTCATGCCTACTGCATGACCTGTACGCCGCCGGAAGACGCCCGCTACTGGATGCCTTGCTATGACGCGCCCATGGACAAGGCCGAGCGCGGGGTGGAGCTCAATCTGACCGTGCCCGATTCGTTTCAGACCTGCGCGAACGGCCTGCTCGACTCGGTTACATCCGGCGCGGGCACGAAGACGTACTGGTGGAATCACCCCTACTCGATCGCGACCTACCTCATCGTCTTCTCCGCCTCCCGCTTCGCCACGTGGCAGCACGACATCACCTTGCAGACCGGCGATACGCTGCCGTCCATCTACTTCATGTGGCCTGAGGACTCTGCCGTGTCCCGGAACACGTTCAGCCTGATTCCCGACATGATGGGCTATTTCTCGGACTCGGTTCGGTTCGGTCCATACCCGTTCGAGAAGTATGGCATGGTGCCGGGCTACACCGGATTCCCCTGGGGCGGCATGGAGAACCAGACCATGACGATGATCCACACCCAGTGGCTGCGCAGCGGCAGCCCGATCGGCATGGCGCACGAGCTGTCCCACATGTGGTGGGGCGACATGGTCACCTGCGTGGACTTCGCCAACGTCTGGCTGAACGAGGGCTTCGCGACCTGGGCAGAGTGCCTCTACAATGGCCACCTCAACGGCCGTTCTCAGTTCGAGTCCTACATCGCGTCCAAAGGACGCTCCTACTTCAGCCAGCACCGCAGCCGTGACTTCCCGATGTACAATCCGCCGCCGGCCGAGATCTACAACGGCGGCATCATCTACGCCAAGGGCTCCTGGGTGATGCGCATGCTGCAGTTCGTCGAGGGCGACACGGCGTGGCAGAACCCGGGCATCTTCTTCCGGGCCTTGCGCGCCTACGGCGACAGCTTCAAGTACGGCACCGCCTCGACCGAAGACTTCCAGCGCATCAACGAGCAGTTCTCCGGACAGAACCTCGACTGGTTCTTCAACGAATGGGTGTACGACCGGGGCTATCCCAGGTACACGATCTCCTGGGACAAGCAGCCGCTCGGGGATAGCTGGCAGGTCACGGCCACGCTCGCCCAGCACAACGACACCAACTCGGCGCGGCTGTTCCACATGCCCTACCCGATTCGATTCAACTGCGGAAGTGAGAGCACGGTTGTCACCTTCCACCCGCAGGACACCGTGGCCGTCGATACCTTTGTGCTCGCGGCAGAACCGCTGAGCATGACCCCGGACCCGGCCAACTGGGTATTGGACAGCAGCTTTGTCACCGGCATTGAAGAAGGCTACAAGCCACAAGCCGCAAGCTGCAAGCTCGGGCCCTCCATCATCCGCGGCGTGCTGTTCCTGCCGAGGCTTGGGACACGATCGGGATTGTCCGAAAATCCGGTCATGTCCCGCGCCGCGCTGCTGGACGCGATGGGCCGGAAGGTAACGAACCTCCAACCCGGTCCGAACGACGTGAGCAAGCTGGCGCCTGGCATCTACTTTGTCCGTCAGTCGTCAGGCGTCGAGCATCAGACGTCGTGCGTCGTGACCAAGGTACTGATCGCGCGATAGGAGGGAAAACCATGAGGGCATGCGCTGTTTGGGCTGCACTGGTTCTCGTGGCGCAGGCCGGCACGCTGCGCTGGATGAACAGCTACCAGTATGACAGCGGGTGGGCCAGCCGCGAGGAGCTGCACGACGGCATCGTCTGCAGTGACGGCAACTACGTGGCCTGCGGCTACGTCGGGTATCGCAATACGTCGATGAGCCAGGAGATGCTGCTCCTCAAGGTCGACACGGCCGGCAACGA
>JAFGRF010000222.1 GCA_016935295.1 Caldifarciminota bacterium
CAGGTCGCGGCCGGCCAGGCCGCCGTAGGTCGGATGTCCTTCGACCAGAATCTGGTGCCCGACCAGCATCGCCTGCAACTGCGGGTAGCGCTTGGCCAGAAGCCCCTGCTCGCTTACAACCAGGCAGCCGCCGATGTTCACCAGTCCGTCTTTCTTCAAGCTGATGTGAAACCCGTCCACATGCTCGAACATCAGCCGGACCACTTCCGCGACGCTCTTGCCCTTGCACAGCGGCTCGTTCTCGCGGTTGAACCAGGCGTTCTCGGCGAAACGGCAGGCATCGAACATTAACGGCACGCCGTGTCCATGGCAGAGTTCGGCGGTCGCCCGGATGTTCGCAAGTGACACGGGCTGGCCACCGCCGGTATTGTTGGTAATGGTCATGTAGACGAGCGGTATGCGCTCACGCGTCTTCGCATCATCCAGCAGGGCTTTGAGCTGGTCGAGGTCCATATCGCCCTTGAAGAGCGCCGCCTCGTCTTTGGCCCTCAGTTCGGGCGAGAAGAGGTTGCGGGGCTCGAAGCCGGACGCGTGGATGTTCGCTTCGGTCGTGTCGAAGTGGCCGTTCGATGGGATGAGGGGACTGCCACCGCTTTCGTTCGACGAAAACGGTGGCTGTACCCGACCTTCTAAGAGCCTCGCCAGACACGTGAACAGCCCGTGTTCGGCCGCGCGGCCCTGGTGGAAGATGAATACGTTCTCTTGGTCGCGCTCGCGGTTCTCCCACTGGGGCCCGAAAGTCTCGACAATCTGCTGCTTGAATTCGAAGTAGCCCTCGTTCGAGCCGTACGACTCGTCGCCGAGCAGGAGCTGGGACCACTGCTTCATCGTCATGGTCGTAGTGCCCGAGTCGGTGAGCAGGTCGCAGCCCGGAATCATTGCGGCCGGGAACTTGAAGACGTTCAGCCCGCCCTCCTCAAGCAGCTTCCGACGCAGCTCGCGGTCGTCAATTGACGAGGGGCGGAATGAGACTGCGGCGTTGCGGTAGGGGCGAGGTTTGCTCTTGGCCTTCGCGAACTCAGATGTCCAGTCGTTGAGGGAGAATGGCACGGCGGATTATACAACCTCACTAAGGCGAGTCCAATCCGGCGGAGGGTCGAGACGGGTGCTCACCACAAAGACACCAAGAGACGAAGAGACGAAGCCAGAGGCGAGAAGCTAGAGGCTAGAGCGCAGAGCTGTCCGGAAGGGAGTCCAAAGGCAGAGGCCAAGCGCCAGTAGCCAAGGCGACAGACAGATTGCGCTGGTGCTACTTCTGTTTGACGACGCGCGTTGACGCGTGGGCTGAGCCTATGTCGAGCCGCAAGAAGTAGGCGCCGGCAGGAAGCGAGTGCAGGTCGAGCGGAAACGACGAGGTCCGACGTGCGGGCTCCGAGTGCACCAGACGACCCTGCGAATCGTAGACACGCAGCGTCACGGGCTTGGAGCTTGGGGCTTGCGGTTGGAAGCTCACTCTCGTCGCGCCGCGACAGGGATTTGGCTTGCAGGTGAGCCCAAGGGTCGACAAGCGGGGGCGACTCGCGCTCGGTTCTTCGATGGCGACGCGGCCGTCGGCGTCGGTCTTGATGAGGTAGAAGTCCGCTCCGCCCGCGCCGAGCGACTTGGTCATGCCGGCCGCTATGAACCCGCCATCGGTAGTCGGCTGGACCGAATAGGCCCGGTCGTCGCCTGCGCCGCCGAAGGTCCGGGTCCAGACGCTGTCACCAAGCGAGTCGGTCCTAATGAGCCACGCGTCGTAGTTGCCTGCTCCGAAAGAAGCCGTCTGGCCGCAGAGGACGAAGCCGTGGTCGGGAATCTGCGCAACCGAGTGGCCAAGGTCAGCGGTGTCGCCGCCGAAGGTGCGAGTCCAGAGCGTGTCGCCGTTCGCGTTCGTCCGGACCAGCCAGATGTCGGCGTCGCCCGTCCCGAACGAATAGGTCGTGCCGCAGATGACGTAGCCGGAATCAGCAGTCTGGAAGACCGAGTGGCCGTGTTCGTGCTCTGCGCCACCGTAGGTCCGAGTCCACTGGGTATCGCCCGCCGCATTGGTCTTGACGAGATAGACGTCGGACTGGCCGGCGCCGAACGAGTAGGTAGTGCCGCAGATGATGAAGCCGGAATCCGCCGTCTGCTGCGCTGAGAAAGCGTAGTCCTCGCTTGCCCCACCGTAGACACGAGTCCACAACGTGTCGCCAACCGAATCCGTGCGGAGGACGTAGGCGTTAGGACTGCCCGAGCCGAAGGAGTACGTCACGCCGGCCACGATGAAGCCGTCATCGGAGTTGCGCCTGACCGAGTAGGCCATGTCGTTGCCCGCCCCGCCGTAGACCCGAATCCAGTGCTGGCCACCGTCGGCGAGGTTGGCGTGCAGGGCGACTTCGGCCTGCCCCATGCCAACCAAGTAGCCTGCAGCGAGGCAGCCGTCTCCGTTGGTGGTCGCGACTCCGTAGCCGTAGTCGTCCTGCGCCCCGCCGAACAACTGACTCCAGCGTTCATTGCCGTACTCGTCGGTCGCTGTCACATGGACGTCGGCGCCGCCCGCGCCGGAGGAGAATGTGTAGCCGACGACATAGTAGCCACCGGCTGCGGCCTGCACCACCGCCTGGGCGCCATCGTCCTCCGTGCCACCATAGGTACGCTCAAACGTCACTTGGGCGAAGAGGGTCAGAGGCATCAAGACCAAGAGCGTGACCAGACTGGCCTTCATCACCATGGTTCCCTGGTTCTAGCGTTGCAGGACAAGGCGTGCGGCGGCGTGTTCCCCAGCAACGTAGCAACGGATGAAATAGGCGCCGGACGGCAGCGACCGCAGGTCGAGCGGGAACGCTGAACTCCGAACCCCGGACGCCAAATGGACGAGGCGGCCCTGAGAGTCGTAGACGCGTACGATAGCGGTCGAGTGGCCCAGTGGTCCAGCGGTCAAGTGGAGGATGGCTGAGGAACGGCACGGATTCGGCTCGCAGGTCAGCAAGAGGGCGGACGCGCGGGTCGGACTTCTCCTCGGTTCCGTGACTGCGAGGCCGGTCGAGTCGGTCTTGATGAGGTAGACATCAGATTCACCCGCACCATACGAAAATGTCGCCCCAGCAATGATGTATCCACCGTCGGAGGTCTGCTGGACTGAGTTGCCTCCGTCGCCTGACGCGCCGCCGAATGTCCTCGTCCACAGCATTTCACCGTTCGGGTCGGTTCTGATGAGATAGACGTCATGCGAGCCTGAGCCGAATGACTTGGTGACGCCGACAGCTACGTAGCCACCATCATCTGTCTGTTTGACGGAGTAACCTTCGTCTATCTGTGCCCCGCCGAAAGTGCGGGTCCACAGCGTCTCGCCATTTGCATCAGTCCTCACGAGGTAGACATCCCGCTTCCCGGCACCGAAGGACTCGGTGTAGCCTACGATGACATACCCGCTGTCAGCGGTCTGATTCACCTCATAGCTGAGGTCGTTGCTGTCGCCCCCGAATGTCCGGGACCACAGGAGATTTCCGTCGTGGTCCGTCTTGAGTAGGTAGAAGTCATACAGGCCAGCGCCGAATGAACTTGTGGCGCCAGCGATGATGAATCCCTCGTCCGCGGTCTGTCTGACAGTCTGGCCATAGTCGTAGTTCGGACCGCCGTACGTCCTTGTCCATTCTGTATCGCCCTGGGTGTCTGCCATGATGAGGTAGATGTCTTCCAGACCCGCTCCAAAAGACTGAGTTGTGCCGGTGACGACATAGCTGCTGTCTGACGTCTGTTGGACCGATAGGCCTTGTTCGTAGCTCCTTCCGCCGTACTTCCGGGTCCACAGCGTGTCGCCGACCGGGTCGGTCTTGATGAGATACACGTCTCCGCTGTCCGCACCGAAGGACCAAGTCGCGCCGCCAATGACGAAGCCGCCATCGGTGGTCTGACAAACCGAAGTACCGCGGTCATCGTATACGCCACCGAATGTCCTCGTCCAGATTGTCTCACCATCGGAGGCGGTTTTGATCAGGTAGACATCCCCGACGTTGACTCCAATGACGCCGGACGTGATGTAGCCGCCATCTGTCGTCTGCCGGACCGAATAGCCTGCATCGGGACCGACACCGCCGTAGGTGCACTGGAAGGTGATTTGGGCGTGGAGCAATGAGGGCAAGAGGATTACGGCCAAGGCGGCCTTGGCCAGAGCGGAAGCGAATCTGCTGCGATACATGACTGCCTCCTGGAACGGTTCGGTGATCGGTTGAGATACTAGGCCCGCCGCCGGGCTTGTCAAATGCGTGGGCACAAACCTGCGGGCGTCAGTTCCCGTTGAGGTTGGCGCCTCCCGAGCGGCTTTCCATACAGCGGGTCAGGCAATCTGCGGGATAGCTCTCCGAATAGCGGAGGAGACTCTTTTCCGGTTTGCTTGGCAGGTTGCTCTCCGAACTACCTTCTGAGCGATTCGCCGGGGAATCTGTGGAGCTGCCTGCGGAGCAGCAGTCCCCGCAGTTCTCCGAGCAGCTCTCCGCATTCTCCTCCGGATAGCCTTCCAAGTAGCTGACGGAATAGCAGTCCGGATGGCTCTCCAGATTCCTCTCCGGATAGCCTGCGGAGCAATCTCCCGGACTGCTTTCCGGGCAGCTTGGAGAACAGCCTCCAGAATAGCCGGGGGGACGGGATAGGGGAGATTCGGAAATGGTGAATAGTGAATTGAGAATAGAGAAGTTAGGAGATCCGAAGGCCCGATTTGGATGGGAACTATGGGAAACTGAGAGAATGCGAGTCGCCTCAAATGGGCCGTCAGATTGTGCCTACTTCCGAAGGAAGTAGGGAGTGCGTCCACGCGATTCAGACGAGGCGTGGGACACGACCTCGGACGAAAGCGGGGAGAGTCACGGGTGTGCCAGATGGGGACAGTCCCAAAGAGCGCTTGCGTCGGTACATGATGAGCCAAAGCGGGGACAGTCCCTGGGAGTCGCACAGGGCCCTGCGAAGTGACAGTC
>JAFGRF010000223.1 GCA_016935295.1 Caldifarciminota bacterium
AAGTGGCGATTGGCGATTGGCGATTGGCGGCTGGAGGAGCGGGATTGCGGATTTCGGATTCGGGGAGGAAGCCGCCTTCGACCGCTTTGCCGCGGAGGTTGTTACCGTAGTCGAACGTGACCGCGCCCATGGCCTGGAGCTTGAGCATGAGGCGAACGTGCTCGGCCATAGTCACGAACGATGCCTGTTTGTACGCAGCCGGGTCAGCTCGGCGGAGTTCGACCGCCTTCTTGAATGGCATGCCGTCCGGCACATAGCCGTTCAGTTCGTCGTGGGCTGAGGTCTGGTCGGTGAGCAGGTCGGGGACAATTTCGCGCTCGACAAGTCGGGCGAGGAGGTGAACGATGTTGCCGGTCCAGGCGACACTCAGGGCCTGCCTGCGTGTCTTTGCCTCAATGGCACGGTCAATGGCCTTGTCCACGTCAAGGACGTTCTCGTCGAGATAGCGGGGCTTCTTGCTGGCTAGACGACGCGCGACCCTGGACGGATCGACTTCGGCGCCGAGATAGGTTGCGCCGGCCATGGTCGCGGCCAGGGGTTGGGCACCGCTCATGCCGCCGAGCCCGCCGGATACGACCAGTCGGCCGGCAAGGTCGGGAGTCCCGAAGTGCTTCCTTGAGGCGGCGACGAACGTCTCGTGCGTTCCCTGCAGGATGCCCTGGGTGCCGATGTAGATCCAGGAACCTGCGGTCATCTGGCCGTACATGATGAGGCCGGCCGCTTCGAGTTCGTCGAAGTAGGATTTGGTCGCCCAGTGTGGGACGAGGTTGGAGTTGGCAATCAGGACGCGCGGGGCATGGGGCCAGGTGCGGAAGACCGCGACCGGTTTGCCGGACTGGACCAGCAGGGTTTCGTCATTCTCCAGTTCCTCCAGTGTCCGCACTATTGCGTGGAAGCAGTCCCAGTTGCGCGCAGCCCGGCCGGTGCCGCCGTAGACGATGAGCTGTTCGGGCTTTTCCGCAACTTCCGCGTCCAGGTTGTTCATCAGCATGCGCAGCGCGGCTTCCTGGTGCCAGCCTTTGCAGCTGAGAGCGGTGCCGCGCGGAGCTTTGACCGGTACGTATTGTGTCTGGTTCATCGCGTTGAGTCTCCTGGGTCAGATTAGCCGCCACCGCCTCTGATGTCAACCGGCGGGCTTGAATAGCGCAGGGCAAGTCGGTATTATCAGGCGTTGATATCCGTGCTGCTTCTGTGTCTGGTCGGGCAGCTTCATACCGGCGACACGCTTGAGGTGGTGAAGTTCGAGGGCATGCGCACGTTCGGCCGCAAGGCCCTGGCGTCAATGGTCGCTGCTCGACCCAGGAAGCCCACCAGTGAAGCCCAGCTCAACAACGATGTTGCCATCCTCGAGGCGTTCTACCACAATCAGGGCTTTCACGCTGTTGAGGTCGTGCGGCAGGTTGCGCCAGGGAAGCGCCGGCCGGTCGTGACATTCAGCATCAACGAGGGCCCGCGAACGACGGTGAATGCGATTGCCATCTCGGGCAACGTCACGGTCGGAACCGACCGGCTGCTGAGGCAGCTTCTGGTCAAGCCCGGGCGTTTCTTCTCGATGGGCGAGTTCCTGAAGAGCGCGGAGGCCATCCGGACGTACTACCTCAATTCCGGCTACCCGTTTGTCCAGGTGCGGGCCGATACGACCCGCAGCGACTCGCTGGCCACAGTAACATACGAGATAAGCGAGGGCCAGCTGTGCCGCATCAGCAAGGTGCTCCTGCGCGGCAACAGCACCGTCGCGACACGAACGGCGCTGCGAGCCTCGGAGGTGAAGCCGGGTGAGCGGTTCAGCCAGGAGCATCTGCGCCAGGCCCAGCGTCGCCTGTATGCCACCAAGCTCTTCTCCCGCGTTACCTACTACGTCATCGCGGACAGCAGCGTCGGTCCTGACTCGGTCAAGCGAGAGGTGGCAAACAAGGTCACTGTCCGATTCGATGTAGTCGAGCAGGCCTACCGGGGAGTGGCGCTCGGCGGCGGAGTTGAGTATCCGCCGCTTCGGGCGATTGTGTCGGCAGAGTGGGAACATGACAACCTGTTCAACCGTGGCCACATACTGGTCATCGGCGGCGAAGCCGGCCCCACACTCCTGCCGTTCGGGAAATACCGGTTCGCTCTTGACGGTACATACCGTGTGCCGTACCTGATTCTGACTCGTATTGACTTCCAGACGCATCCCTACCTGTCCTATGAGCGATTCGACTCGACCCTGCAGCGCGAGGTCGGGATCGAGACCGGCATGAGCCGGAGTATCGCCCCTCAGTTCACGGCAGGTCTGGCCAACCGACTGCGGCTGGTTTCGGATACCTCGTCGGGCAAGATCACCAACTCTCTGGCACTGACCGGCAACTACGATACCCGCAACGACATCTTCGACCCGAGCCGGGGGCAATCGGTCAGGGTCGCGGCAGAGGTCGCCGGCGGGGCAGTCTTGAGGGGCAACAACGACCTCTACAAGCTGACTGGAGACACGCGTTGGTACCGGACGCTCGGCATCATGCCGGCGCAGGTGGAAAAGCTCAGCGGCGATTTCGTGGTTGCGGCGCGGGCCATGGCTGGACTTGCCCGACCCTATGGCCGGTCGATGGAAGTGCCCTACTATGAGGCTCTCACGCTCGGCGGCGCAAACAGCATCCGTGGATACCCTGATCGTAGCATCGGGCCTGATACGACCGAGGTCGGGCAGTACCGCTACGGCACGACCGTGGCCAATGCGAACATCGAGCTGAGGTCACCATACATCCTGCGTCTGGTTGGGCTGGTCGGCTTCGTCGATGCCGGGAGCGTGCTTGAGAGTTACCGGTCATTCATGTTCGCATGCGGCGCTGGTGCAGGCATACGCGTGAGGACACCGATTGGCCCGGTCCGATTCGACTGGGGCAGAAGGCTGCGCGACCTGCCCGGGCTGGAGAAGACGGCTCGGGACCAATTCTACCTGGGGCTGCTGCATGCGTTCTAGTCTGTGGCGGGTCATGGGAGGCGCTCTGATCACGCTGGCCGCGCTCATCGCCGTAGTCATTGTCATCGCAGTGCTGACCCTCTCGGTGCCGCCGGTCGGTCGGTACGTGCTCGGCCAGGCCCTGCTGCGGGGCGGGCCCCGGTTCGGGGCAGTGATTCGTTTCGGCCGGATCGAAGGCAACATCATGCGGAGCATCACCATTAGCGACTTCGCCGTGATGCTCGGGGCCGACTCGATCAAGGTAGAGAAACTGTCGCTTGTCTACGACCCGTGGACTTCGATTGCGCATCGGACCTTCTCGGCGTCTGCGGCAGTCGCGAGCGGGCCGCAGCTCTTCATCGGTACGAACAGGCCATCATCGGGTGGAGGCGCAAAGGGTCGACCCCGGTTCCCGTCCATCAGGGTCGGCCAGTTCCATTTGTCCGGGGGCAGCGTGTACGTCGATTCGGTGTGCCGGCTCGACTCGGTCAGCCTTGCCCTGAGCCTCCGGTCGGCGCCCGAGCGGGTCGATGCGGAGCTATCCGATGTGAAGGCGTACCTCGTTCAGGAGCGGGTCGGGCTCAAGGGGCTGCGCGGCACGGCCCGGCTTACGCCGGATTCGCTGGTGGCCAATGACGTAGTAGCAAATACCGCCGGTTCCTCGGTGCGCGCCAACCTGAGAATGGCGTTCGGCCCGAATGCCATCGCTGCCCGGATAGACAGTCTCTCGGTCAGTCTGCCGGAGTTCACTTCCCTCCCGGGTCGGTTCCGGGCGTCCGGGAGTGCGGGGTCGGAGGAGAATCACCGCTCGGGCAGCGTCAGCTACGTCGCCGAAGGGCTGGTGCTGCGGGGCATCGGCCTGCCGGCCATCAGCGGCAGGCTGGCACTGAGGGATTCGACGGTCCAACTGACCATGTCGGGCGCGGACACCGCCCTGGGCAGCGCGGATGTATCCGGGAGTCTGGACCTGCGCAGGCTTGACTTCTCGGGATCGGCGAAGCTCGCCGGAGTCCGTTTGATGCGGCTTCATTCGACCTTGCCGGAGGCGAGAGCCGACGCGGTTGTCGAGGCCTCGGGTCGCGGCCTCGATTCGGTGACCGCCAGCGTCAAGGCGTCGGTCGCTGGCTTCGACGTCGAACGACTGACCCTGACCGGCACCTATGTCAGGAACCGCGAGCGCTGCGAAGTCACGCAGCTTGAACTCAGCGGGTCGGTCGGCCAGCTCTCCGGGTACGGAGTCTGGGAGAGGGGAAGGCTCGAGGCGGACCTGCGCATGGAGGGGTTCGATCTGGGATCCCTGTCGAGGCTCGATTCATGGCCGATCCAGGGGAAGGCCTCCGGCAGTGTCAGCGTCGCCGGGAACAGGGATACGCTGAGTGCCGTTGCCGACCTGTCGGTTGCGGACCTTGACGTCGCCGGGGTCCGGGCGACAAGGGCGCGCACCAGTCTCTCGGTCGGCGTGGGGCGCGGGCTATCGGGCCGGGTGCAGGTTGCGATCGACAGCGGCAGCTACAAAGGTACTGTGCTTGACTCAGTACGGCTGGCTTGGGCCGGCGAGCGATTCGACATCGCAATCTGGCGCCCCGGGATCCGAGTCTCTTCTGACGGCAGCGCCCGACTGACGCGGGACAGCGTCGGGGTCGACGTGTCCGCGCTCCGGATTACGTCCGACGAGGATACGCTGGCGTTCAGCGACGCACTCCAGCTCAGCCTGCGGCGTGACTCGCTCGACATCCGGCTGGCCGCCGCCGGTCTGGCCGGCGGCGACGTGCGTGCGGCGTTCGCCCGGGCCGCCGGAAAGCCGCCACGGATCGAGGCGATTGCGAGTCGCGTAGACCTTGCCCGGCTAAGGACCCTTCTGGGATACGACGTCAACATATCCGGCACGGCCAGTTTCAGCGTGATGGGCAGCGATTCGTTTGATGTCGTCCTTGATGCCGAGCGTCTGCGCATTCCGGATGCCGATGTGGAACTGAGTCGCGTGCAGGGCGAGGCTCGTCTCAGCCGGACGCGGGCCAGCTTCGACCGGCTCTGGCTGATCCACCAGGACAGCGCTGCGGTTCCGGAGACCAGCGTTGTCACCGGGTGGTTTGACTACGAGACCCAGGGCGGCATCAAGCTGGGAGCGGCCGACCTCAGGGTGAGGTTGCGGAATCCCGGAGATTGGGTCGTGTCGTATCTCAAGTCCATAATTGAGCTACGGCAGGGAAACATCTATGGTGACTTGACGGTCACAGGCAGCCTGACCGAACCGATCCTGAGAGGGCGGGTGCGCGTTTCTCGGGCCCGGCTCGGAATCCCGGTTGTCGGGGCAGCCTTCGACCGGGTCAACGCCGAACTGGTTTTCGACCACAGCCGCATCACGATCGAGAAACTGAGCGGCCGGTCCGAGCACGGCGATGCGCTGGTCAGCGGTTTCGTAGCTGTCGGCAAGAGGTGGAGGGTCGACTCACTGCGATTCCACGGCGACTTCAGCGGCACGACAGTAAACCCAATACCGGAGGTTTATGGCACGATCGGAGGCAGCCTCGACCTGAGCTGGACGCTGGGCAGGCCTTTTTCGCTTGCCGGGACGGTCAACGTCGAGGAAGCGCTGGTCACACTCGGGTTCGGCCAGAGCGTCGGGTCCGGAACCGGGGCACCGGACACGTCGCTTGTCTACGACGTCCGGGTCCGGGCCGACCGCAACATCTGGCTCCGAAACCAACTCACCGACATCGAGCTGGCCTGTGACCTTGCGGTGCGGAAAACGACCCGGGACGTGCTCTACTCCGGCGAGCTGACCTCGCGGCGGGGGAGCGTCTATTATCTGGATCACACCCTGCGCGTCGACACCGGTTCGGTGCGGTTCGACAACATCAACAGCCTGAACCCCGATTTCTACATTGCGGCCGCGATGCCCATCCGTTCAGCACTGAGGGACGAACGCACATCGATGCCCGACTCGATTGCGGCGACGCTGACCGGAACGCTGGCGAAACCGAGCCTCGCTTTCCGTTCCGTGCCGCCGGGGTGGGATGAGACGGAGATCCTCTCCTACCTTACCCTGAACGCGACCCAGGAGCAGCTGGGGGATACCGCGAACGGGCGGAACAGTGTCAATACACTGTTGTCGCAGCGGCTGCTTGACTACTTCCAAACACAGGTCGCCAAGCGGGCGCGCGGGTTCGTCAATCTCGACTACCTGGAATTCGAGAGCAGTCTGTTCGACAACAGCAAGCAGGCCCGGGTAACCGTGGGCAAGTATGTGGGTAGAAACCTGTACGTATCCTACACGCAGAACTTCATCGGCGAGATGATCCCTTCCTTCCGGGTCGAATACTACATCAACCGGAGCAACGAAGTCATCGCCGAAGGGACCGCCACCGGAACTCCCAGCGACAGATACCGGACATCGCTTCGCTACCAATTCAGGCTCCGCTACTGATGGGGCGATTGCCGGCGGCCGAGCAGCCTTACACCGAGCCGGCACGGCGATTCTGCGATGTTGCTGTACCGCATACGCGGCTGGACGTGCTGACGTACGAGTTCGACCCCGGGCGCCTGCCGGGGCTTGCCCCCGGCTCGTGCGTACAGGTCCGCCTGCGTGGGAAGAGAGTCAAGGGTCTAGTGATTGAAGTCCTCGGCCGCAGTCCGGTCGCGAAGACCTTGGAGGTCGAGAAACTCGTCGAAGCGCAGTTGGTCCCGGAACAACTCCTCCGTCTGCTGCGCTGGGTCGGGGCGTACTACTTCGGCAGGATGGGGGAGGTGCTGGGGCTGGCCCTGCCGCGCGGTGTCTGCGGGTACGGAATCAGGCGGCGAGCGGGCGCCCAGGGTCCGGGCCTGGCTGGGCACCCGTCGGCCGCGGTTCGCGACTTGCCTCGTTCGTCTTTCGCTTTCGGACCTTTCTTCACGGTTTACGTCCATGCCGATGAAGCTGCAGGTGATGAGGCCGTCACCAGCTTCATCGCGCAG
>JAFGRF010000224.1 GCA_016935295.1 Caldifarciminota bacterium
AACGGAACATGAACATAATCTTGCCGCGCTCGTCGCGCGACACGTGTCGATAGCATCCGTGCATAGCCACTCAGGATAGCTCCTTTCAGCTCTCCTGCCTCCCAAGTGTTGCACTTCACTGTTGAACTCGCGTCAGGTCAAGTGAATTAAGTATTGTGTCCCCAAAACTCCAGAACCGGCAATCAGCGAGTCAAGCGGCAGGGCCAGCGCGGAGACGGCCCAATAGTCCGCAAGCCCTGTCTGTCAAACCGCTCGGCGTCGACACCAACGTTTGACCGGCGACGGTTTGGACACTAAGATTCCGCAAGATGAAGCTCTACAACACACTGACGCGCCGGAAAGATGAGTTCGAGCCACTGGTACCGGGCAAGGTCGGCATCTATACCTGCGGTCCGACCGTGTACATGTTCTCTCACATCGGCAACTTCCGCGCCTACATCTTCTCCGACACGCTGCGCCGCGTCATGGAGTACCTCGGCTACGAGGTCAAGCACGTGATGAACGTCACCGACGTCGGGCATCTCACAAGCGACGAAGACACCGGTGAGGACAAGCTCGAAAAGGGCGCCCGGGAGGAAGGCAAGACGCCCGAGGAGATTGCCCGGTTCTACGAACAGGCCTTCTTTGACGACGCGGCCAAGCTGAACATACTGAAGCCACACGTCGTCTGTCGGGCCACAGACCACATATCGGACATGATCGAACTGGTACGCCGCATTGAGGCGAATGGCTATGCCTACCGCACCTCGGTCGGTCTGATCTTCGACACCGGCAAATACCCGGAATACGCCCTGCTCTCGCGGCTGAACCTCGCCGAGCAGCAGGCCGGAGCGCGGGTTGCGGTCGACCCGGAGCGCCGCAACCCGTCGGACTTCGCGCTCTGGATCACCAACCAGCCCAAGCACTTGATGCAGTGGGAATCGCCCTGGGGCCGCGGTTTTCCGGGCTGGCACGTCGAGTGCTCGGCCATGTCCATCAAGTATCTGGGCGAGCGCTTCGACATTCACACCGGCGGCATCGACCACATACCGGTCCATCACACCAACGAGCGCGCCCAGAACTTCGCCGCGACCGGAAAGGAAGTCGTGGTGCGCTGGATGCACAACGCCTTCCTGGTCATCGGCGACGCACGGATGGGCAAGTCGGAGGGTAACCTCGTCACAATCTCCGAGTTGCAGGAACGAGGCGTCTCGCCCGCCGGCTTCAGGTATCTCTGCCAGACCGCCCTCTATCGCATGCCTCTGAACTTCACCGCCGAGTCCCTTCAGAGCGCTCAGAACTCCCTGCGCGGGCTCGTCGACTTTGGACGCAACGCCCAAGCCTGGCCGGTGAACGATGCCGCTTGGATCGAACCCTTCAAACAGGAATTCAAGGACGCCGTCGCCGACGACTTGAACATCCCGCAAGGGCTAGCCGCAGTCTGGAGCCTCGTTCGGGAAGGGAATCAGCGCCAGGACCGCGCGGCGTGGGAAGCCATCCTCGACTTCGACCGCGTTCTCGGGCTCGGGCTGGAGCAACTGGCAGGCGCCGCTGCGGAGGTACCGAGCCAGGTTGAGGAACTGGTCGCCGCCCGGGAGCGGGCGCGCAAGGCCAGAGACTGGGCGGAATCGGACCGACTGCGCAATGAGATCTCCGAGCTGGGTTTCCTGGTCGAGGACACGCCCGCCGGCGCGCGCGTCAAGCCGCGTCCTTGACTCCGGAGTCTCGTTTCCGTATGATTCTCGCAGTTAGGAGAGAGGAGTTAGGAGTTAGTAGACTCCGGGCACTAACTCGCCCACTGCTAACTGCTACCTGCTCACTGCTAACTTCTGCCGGGCCCATAGCTCAGGTGGTAGAGCACTGTGCTGATAACGCAGGGGTCAGTAGTTCGAATCTACTTGGGCCCATTCTCCCATGAGTCGCAAGACCGTAGTCGTCCTCGTAGTCGTAGCGGCCGCGCTGTCGGCAGTCATGCTGGGGCTGCTGCTTGCCTTTTTCATCGCCGGTTACACATCCGACGTCTCCGGTCTCAAGACCTGGGGCAAGGGCCTCGGCTACGTGGAAATCGAGGGGACTATCGTCGACGCGACCGAAACGGTTCGCCAGCTCAAGGCACTCGAGAACAACTCCCAGGTCAAGGGCATCCTCATCCGGGTGAACAGCCCCGGCGGAGTCACTGCGCCCTCGCACGAGATATACGAGGAAATCAGGCGCATCCGCGACGACGGCCTGCCCATCACTGTATCCATGGGGGCGCTGGCCGCGTCCGGCGGCTACTACGTGTCGGCTCCTGCCACCAGGATTGTCGCCAATCCCCAGACCCTTACCGGCTCGATCGGCGTCATCATGGAGTTCCCGGTAGTCAAAGGCCTGATGGACAAAGTCGGCGTGAAGTTCGAGGTCGTGAAATCCCGCGTCCACAAGGACATCGGCTCGCCATTCCGAGACATGACCGACCAGGACCGCGAACTGCTCCAGGACGTTGTGGCCGACGCCTACGACCAGTTCGTCTCGGTTGTCAGCACCGAGCGGAAGCTCCCCGAGGACAGCGTCCGCGCCTTCGCCGACGGTCGGATAATGACCGGCCGCCAGGCCCTTGCCTTCGGCCTGGTTGATACGCTGGGCACGTTCGAGGATGCGAAACGCATTGCCGCGTCGCTCTGCGGCATCGAAGGCGAACCCCGCCTCATCCGGGTTGGCCGTCGACTCAATTCGTGGTTGCGTGACCTGCTGCTGGGCAACGCCGAGGGGTTGTTCGGTGGCTTCGGCTTCCCGCGCCTCCGCTACATCTACTACTGAGCGGTCCTTCTGAAGCAACTGGCGGCCAAGAGTCATTCCTGACCGCCAGACTGTCAGCCTCGGGGATCCCGGCCTGCCCCGCCGTGCAATCCCGGCTGTCTTGGCTACGGCTTGGTCGCCAACTGGACGGCCCGACGTGCCTTGCGCAGCGTTTCGCGGGCCTCAACCATCAACTGTCTCGCTTCCTTCAGATCGACAGCCTCTTTCACCTGGCCCAACTTGTCGCGGGCCTGCGCCAGCAACCGGTCGGCTTCATCAAATGCCTCAGCATCGGCGCCGCGGGCCGTCACCTTCCGCCGTGCATCGAGTCGGGCCACGAGGCGGTCGAGCTGGGCCTCAGCGTCTGCTGCCTCGCTCTTCACCATCTCGAGCGTTATCTTGGGACCCGACGCCTTCCGCTTTGGAGCTGTCGCGATGACTATCACGCCGATAACGACGACGATTCCGACCAGACTCCAGACGAGAATCCTACTCATCACTGGTTCCTCCGGTTAGTGGTTCACCTGCGGCAGTAGTCTAGCGCCGGCATGGCCGGCGTCAAGCATACAGCCGCCACCTGCTTGTGTTCCGTAGATCTCGGTCGAGTCGCTGTCGGCAAAGTCCCGACCGAGCCCGGGGACTCCCGGGCCCGGCCGCTGGACAGTGAAGTACGTTCGCCGGCTTCGGCGCTACTCGCCGCCCTCCACGTCTTCCCTGCCGGTGATCTCCTTCAGAACTCTTCTCGCGGCAAGGTAGGCCTTCTGGACCGAATCCCGTTTGGCCTGCAGATCCTTCTGCTCGGTCAACCCGGGCATCCCGGCCAGAACTTGTCTGCCTAGGGCGATCTCGTCGCTTATCTCCTGCCACAGCTCGGCTGGCGCACCCGGGTTCTCCGCCTGCGCATCCGAGACTCTCACTTCGAGCTTCTGGAACCGACCATCCATCTGCCGCACGAACCGCTCCGCATTCACCGGCAGCTTGCCGGAGTCCTTCGGCTTGGTGACGAGCATCACCACCGCGATCACGACCAGTATGCCGACAATCGCCCAGATTATTATTCGGCTCTTGCCACTGCCTTGTGCCATCGATCCTCCTTAGTGAGCTGCTATCGGGCGCGGCCCCGGCATCAGAGCCGCAGCCCGGGTTTGCGACTGCCACTTCATTCCGGCTTGTTGCTTCCGCAACACCGCTTGTACTTCTTACCCGACCCGCACGGACATGGGTCGTTGCGTCCCACCTTACCGGCGGGACGCCGCGCCTGCGCTGTCTTCGCGGGCTCGGCCGGGGCTGCCGCAGGCGCCGATGTCGACGCCTCCGGCTTGTAGGCGCGGATCGGCCGCCTCGCAGGCTGCCGCCGCTCCTCGAGACCGCGCACCTGCGCGCGGAATAGCATAGTCAACGCGTCCTTGTACAGGTCCCTCATCATCTCCTGGAACAGGTCGAAAGACTCGCGCTTGTACTCGACCAGCGGGTCCTTCTGACCGTAGGCGCTGAGGCTGATACCCTCGCGCAGGGTGTCCAGGGCGTAGAGGTGCTCGCGCCACCGGCTGTCGATGGCGTACAGGAACACGCTTCGGCAAAGCCCGGCAAACGGCCGGTCGCCCAACTCCTGCCGACGGTCATCATACCGGCGGGAAGCAATGTCTGTCAAGGTTTTGCGTAATTCCTCCGACGTGGCGTTAAGCCGGTAGTCGTCATCCAGCCGGAGGTCGGCGAGGAAAGTCATCGAGAGCTCGGCCCGCAGCCCCTCCCAATCCCACTCGTCCGGCCGCTTGCCCGCCACGACGGTCTTGTCCACAAAGTCATCCACCAGCCCCTTGGCCATGTCGTCGTAGACGCCCCGCAGCCGAGCCAGCGCGCGTTCCGGGATTCCGGATTCTGCCTGGACCCCTGGACCCTCGACCCCCTGGACCCCGTCTTCTTCTTGCAGCACGGCGTCGCGGATAGCGTAGACCGCCTCCCGCTGGCGATTCATCACGTCGTCGTACTCCAGCAGGTGTCGCCTGATTTCGCGGTTACGTTCCTCGACTCGTTTCTGCGCTCCCTCTATTGCCCGCGTCACCAACGGGTGCTCGATCGGCTCGTCGTCCTTGGCGCCGAATCGGTCCATCAGCTTGGCCACTCGCTCGGAGCCGAACAGACGCATCAGGTCATCTTCAAGAGAAAGAAAGAAACGGGACGAACCCGGGTCGCCCTGCCGGCCCGAGCGCCCGCGCAGCTGGTCGTCGATACGCCGCGCCTCGTGGCGCTCAGTACCTATAATGTAAAGCCCGCAGGGCACATCCTCATTGCAGCTCCCCGGGTTCTCCTCCCAGATGGGACATCTGCCATCACGCTCAGTGACGACGTAGCAGCCCTCACCCTTGACCACGCCCTGTCCAAGCTTGATGTCGGTGCCGCGGCCGGCCATATTCGTGGCTATCGTCACGGCTCCGGGCTGCCCCGCATCCTTGATTATCTCGCTCTCGTGCTGGTGGAACTTGGCGTTAAGCACGACGTGGTTGACCCTTCGCCGACGAAGCATGTCGGATATCACCTGGGAAACGTCGACCGATGTAGTACCGACGAGGATCGGTCTGCCCTTTCCGTGCCACGTCTCGATCTCGTCCACAACCGCGCTGTACTTCTGCGACCGCGTCTTGTAGACGATGTCCGGGTAGTCGATGCGCCGGCAGGGCTCGTTCGTCGGTATCGCCACCACGTCCCGCTTGTAGACATTGAAGAGCTCGCCGGCAATCGTCATCGCCGTGCCGCTCATCCCGGCCAGCTTCTTGTACATGCGGAAGTAGTTCTGAAGCGTGATCGTGGCAAAGGTCTGCGTATCGCCCTGCACCTTCACGTTCTCCTTCGCCTCGAGCGCGCTGTGCAGCCCATCCGAGTAGCGCCGGCCCGGCATCAGCCGGCCGGTGAACTCATCCACGATGATGACCTTATCCTCCTGGACGACGTAGTCGACGTCCTTTTCGAACAGGGAGAACGCCTTCAGCAACGCGTGGAAGCTGTGCAGTATCTCGCTCTTCCGGGCGTAGCGCTGGTAGACCTCCTCCCGCGCCTTGATCTTCTCCTGCGGCGTAACCGAAGTGTAGTGGTCTACCCGTGCAAGCTCCTCACCCAGGTCGGGCAGCACAAACGCCTCCGGGTCGCCGGGGGCAAGCTCCTTTCGCCCCAGGTCGGTCAGCGCGACCGAGTGGTCCTTTTCGTCAATCGTGAAGTAGAGCTTCTCGTCGATTTCCGGGAAGCGCTTGTCGCGGATGAAGGAAAGCTCGGT
>JAFGRF010000225.1 GCA_016935295.1 Caldifarciminota bacterium
CCCTGTGGCCCATTAAATAGGGACGCTACCCATTTTCCGCCTGTCTGCATCTAAGATTCACAATTAGAGCATGTTAGGCCGCGAAACCGGCCGAGATTGAGGCTCTGGGAATCGCCTCGGGAACCGTTCCCGGGACGGTTCGGGAGGTGGTTTGGATGGAGACTCTGATGGAGGTATCCGGAGGGGTTCCGGCGGCGGTTCTGGCGGTGACTTGTGCCGCGATTGTCGGCGCCACTCGGAAGGCGATTTGCCGACGGATTCTCGCAGCGACTGTCAGAGCGACTAGCAGGTAGGTTCTCTTCGTAACTTGCAGGTTGACTTGCGGCGCGGTTCGAAGAGGGACCTGCAGGAGGACTTCCATGGCGACTTCGATTGCGGTCTGCGGGGCGATGCCGAAGGTGTTTCTTGGGCCGGCAGTGGGATAGGGTTCCGAGTCCCCGGTGCGGAAAGCCGGGACAGTCTCCAACGGTGCGAGGACGCACGGTACAGTCCCGGTTTTCCGCCATCTGACTTGTCAGTATCGCCCGAAATCGTCAAGCGTTGCTGGACTTTGCCTTCTCTCCTGCTAGAATCCCTGCCCTAATGGCACGAGAGTACCCGATCGAGAAGGTCCGCAATATCGGAATCATGGCCCACATCGACGCGGGCAAGACCACGGTTTCCGAGCGCATCCTGTTCTACACCGGCAAGTCGCACAAGCTGGGCGAGGTGCATGACGGCGAGGCCCAGCTCGACTGGATGGCGCAGGAGCGCGAGCGGGGTATCACCATCACCAGCGCGGCCACGACCACGGTCTGGCGTGACCATCAGATTAACCTGATAGACACGCCCGGCCACGTGGATTTCACGGTCGAGGTGGAGCGAAGCCTGCGGGTGCTGGACGGGGTCATCGGGCTCTTCTGCGCGGTCGGCGGAGTCGAGCCGCAGTCTGAGACGGTCTGGCGTCAGGCCGAGAAGTACTCGGTGCCGAGAATCGCCTTTGTGAACAAGATGGACCGGCCGGGTGCGGACTTCTTCAGCGTGGTCGAGCAGATTCAGGAGGAGCTCGGGGCGAACGCGGTGCCGGTGACAATTCCCATCGGCGCGGAGGAGAATTTCACGGGCATCATCGACCTGGTGGAGGATGTCACGGTCCATTACGACGAGACCGACCAGGGCATGACCTGGCGAGAGGAGCCGATTCCCGATGCGCTGCGCGAGGTCGCCCGGAAATGGAAGCAGCACCTGCTCGAGAAGGTAGCCGAGGTGGACGACAGGCTGCTGGAGAAGTTCCTGCAGGACCAGCCCATCGGCAAGGGCGAGCTGTTGGCTGCCATCCGCGGCGCGACGCTGTCCCACAAGGTCTGCCCGGTCATCTGCGGCAGCGCCTTCAAGAACAAGGGAGTCCAGCGCCTGCTCGACGCTGTCATTTCGTACCTCCCGAGCCCCATCGACCTGCTCCCGACGATCGGTGTGCACCCGAGCGGGGAGGAAGTGGAACGGTTGCCGTGGGACGACGGCCGGCTGGCCGCGCTCGCTTTCAAGGTCGTGGCCGACAAGCATGTAGGCAAGCTGGTCTACGTCCGGGTCTACTCGGGCACCCTGAAGGCAGGCAGCCACGTCTACAACTCGACTCAGGAGAAGGACCAGCGGGTCGGACGTTTGCTCCGGATGCACGCCAACCGGCAGGAGCAGGTGGACGCGCTCTATTCCGGGGAAATCGGAGCGGTGGTGGGCTTGTCCGATACCGTTACCGGCGACACGGTCTGTGTCCGCGAAGCACCGATTGTGCTGCAGGCGATTGAGTTCCCGGCACCGGTCTTGTCGATTGCGGTCGCCACCGCGGACCGGAACGACCGCGAGAAGCTGGCGCACGGTCTCGCCCGGCTGGCAGAGGAGGACCCGACTTTTGTCGTGACCGCGGACCCGGAGACCGAGGAGACGGTCATTTCCGGGATGGGCGAGCTGCACCTGGAGATCATTGTGGACCGGCTGCGACGCGAGTTCGGCGTCGGCGTGAAGACCGGCGCACCGCAGGTTGCCTACCGCGAAACCGTCACGGGCGGCACCGAGATCAACGAGAAGTACGTGAAGCAGACCGGTGGACGCGGCCAGTACGCGCACGTCGTGATGCGGCTCGAACCACTCAAAGCCGGGGAGGGATTCGAGTTCGTCAACAAGGTCGTGAGCGGCCGCGTGCCCAAGGAGTACATCCCCGCGGTCGAGCGCGGCGTGGTTGACGTCATGAAGAAAGGCGTCTACGCCGGGTTCCCGGTTGTTGATATACGCGTCACTCTCCTTGACGGATCGTACCACGAGGTCGACTCCAACGACCTCGCGTTCAAGACCTGCGCCGGGCGTGCCTTCCGTAAGGCGTTCATGCAGTGCAGCCCGCAATTGCTCGAGCCGCTGATGAGCGTGAACGTGGTGACTCCGGAAGACTCGGCCGGGGCGATCATGGGTGCGCTCTGCAACCGGCGCGGGATGATTTCGGGCATGGACCAGCAGGGCAATGCCAAGGTCATCAAGGCGCTGGTGCCGCTGGCCACCATGTTCGGGTACGCGACCGACCTGCGCAACCAGAGTCAGGGGCGGGCGAGTTTCACGATGCACTTCGAGCACTACGAGGCAGTTCCGTTCTCCGTCGTCGAAGAGATTCTCGCACGGAAAGAACGAAGCTCGAAGGACGCACTGTCTGACAGGGGCCCTTGAGGCCAATGACGAAGGGCGCATCTTCCCTGCCGGTCTTGACTTCAGTCGCGGCAGTTGGACAATTGCTGCGTGAGCAGAGCGACGCGTGAGAGTCTCTTCACTCTTGCCTATGTCGTTGTTGGTCTGATCGCGGTCATCGCGGTCGGCTATCTCACACTCCACCGGGACTTCTTCCACTTTCCGCGCCCCATGTTTTCCTTTCTCATCGTCGGGATTGCCGGGTCAATCATCTACGCCACTGTCCAGATGCGCGGGGCCGGACTCGCAATCTTCATGGTTGTGCTGCTGTGGCTCACACAGGTGGCAATGGTGCCGCCAATACGTGCGGCATCGCTCGGGGCCGCGGCCATTTTCGCCATCCCGGTCGGATTCGCTCTGATCGCCGGGGCGTACGTGCAGAAGGCACTGGGTGGCCGTCTCAAGTTCGGTCGGTTCGTAGTCATGGGGCTCATAGTCGCGGCCGGATACGGACTGATGATGTTGCTGTGGCTCGTCCAGAAGCATGTCGATATCCGGGGCAACCTGATACTTCGCCAGGCACTCGTCGGTCTGGAGCTGGGCGCGGCGATGGGCCTCGGGTTCGAGTTGGTGGACCTCATCGGGCCCCGGCCCA
>JAFGRF010000226.1 GCA_016935295.1 Caldifarciminota bacterium
CGGGCTTGATACAGACAGCCCGCCGACGTCTTGGAAGGTCCGCGCGAGGAAGGCGGAGCCTCGGGCGAGCGGGTGGAAAGCGGCTTCGAGCGGCAGCAAGGCAATGACCGAGAGGAAATTGAAGATGTCGTGGACCATTGCGGCCGGAAACGCCCGCTCGAACTCCTGCCTGCGCCCGACGTGGGCGAAAGACACTATCGTGCTCGTGACGGTGGTGCCGATGTTGGCGCCCATCACGATGGGGATCGCGTGGTTGATGTCGAGCGACCCGCATGCCACGAGCCCGACAACGACCGACGTCGTCGAGGATGAACTCTGACAGATGGAGGTCGCCAGCATGCCGACGAAAAGGCCGGTCAGCGGGGTCGCGGTAAGCGAAAAGAGAGCGCGCGCGAAGCCAGCGCCCAGCCCTCTGAATCCGGCGCCCAGCAGTTCAATTGAGAGCAGGAATACGTACAGAGCGGCAAAGAAGAAGATGATGCGCGCGACCGTCGGTAGCTTCCGGTAGTTGGGCAGCTTCATCGGAAAGGCCAGTCTAGGGAGCCGAGCCACGGGGTCAAGCCCGACGCGAGATGCAGCCGGGTCGGCGTGGCATGCGACTGACCGGAACCGGTCCGGGAGAGAACCCGGTCAAATATTGCAGGTGAAGCACATTTGGGCCATTCTGCTGGTTCTGGCCCACGCCGCTATGGCCGGGCCTACCATCAACAGCAGACTGCCACGGCTGGAGGCAGGTGCGCTGGACGGCAGCCGGCTGGTACTGCCTGATTCAGCCGAAGGCAGCGTCACCCTGGTCGGGATCGGCTACAGGCGCGAATCTCAGGACGACCTCAGTTCCTGGCTCTTTCCCTTCCGTAGCCAGTTCGAATCGGCCGGTGGATTCCGTGCCTACGAAATACCGATGATGGGGCCGCGCATACCGGGCCTGCTGCGCGGGGTCATCAACCGGGCGATGCGCAATGCCATCGCCGAGCCGAACCGGCGCTGGGTCGCGCCCTTCTACGGCAATATCGATGAGTACTCGAAGCGGCTGGGCGTGACCGACCGCTCCCGCGTCCAGATGTTCCTGCTCGACGGCAGCGGGATTATACGCTGGCACGCGGCCGGTCCTGCGGACAGCACCCTACTGGCAGGGCTGATACGTACCGCTGCAGAGCTGGCGGTCAGGGGCGGCGAGTAGGCTGCGTCCGGCTTGCCCGAAGTCGGACTTTCTCGTCCGGCGGCGCTGCAAGCAATGAACTGAGCGACTCGACCGGCGGGTCGGATGGCAAATCCGGCCGCCATTCTTCGGGCAACCGGCGAAGCAACGACCAAAGCTGCTGGGAGAACATCGGGGACTCCGATTTAGGCCGGAACGGGCGCCGAAGTTCTCCTTGTTGCTTTCCAAGTGGCCCTGCAAGTTGCCTGCAGAGGGATTCGGGAGGGAACTCATACAGGAACGTGGACTGGAACTCAGGATTGACCTCCGCAGGGAGCTATGCATGTTGACTGACAAGGAACCGGACAAGTAGCTGTCCTTGTTGTTCGGCACGTAGCGGACGAAGTAGCGGCGAAGGTAGTTGTCGAAGCAGCTCGCCTCGTTGCTCGGGAAGCTCCTCGGAACGTAGCTTCCGAGACTGCGCGGATGGCTATGGGGGGAGCATAGGAGGGGTCAGAAGCCCGATTGGGTCTAGGGACTTGGGATTGCAGAACTTAGGGCTGATTCCGCACGCCCGCAAATGTGTAGTATACTACATATGCGGCTTATTGAATATTCCCAGTCAGGCTTCGGTTCGACCCGTGCATGGCACCTACCCGTACCCCGGCGTGCCACTCCACGACGTCGGGCCTGCGCAGTGGGCAAGGCATCTATCCGTCACTGGATTCCCGGACACCTCTATCCCTTGAATCCTCTCAATCAGAATCGCGTCAAGGCCTAGGAGTCGCCACCCAATCCCGCCTGGCCTTCCGCCCGTCTGCAGATTCCAGATTGCCGACTACAGATCGACGTGGACGCTGTCCGCAAGGACCTGCTGTTGCTTGACTAGTGCCGGATCAGTTCTATCTTAGTGTCGACCCACATGCGATGCAGTTCAGTTCTGGCGGCGGCTCGAAGTACGGGCGCGTCACGGTATTCCGTCCCGTTCTTCCGCCACCGTGCCCGCATGCCTTCCGGCCGCGCAGCATCCGCATGAAGGCAGGACCGGCATGCTAGACCCCGATGACGTGAACCTGATAATCTTCGACATGGACGGGACAATCGTCCCATCCCTGCCGATAGTCTACGAGTCGATCAGGCGGGCCTTTGACAAGCTGGGCTGGACGGTCGCCTTCACGCCGGAGGAGATCAACCGCTTCTTCGGGGTGTCGACGGCATCAACCAAGGGTAGCCTGTATGAGTTCATCACGCCGCCGCACTCACACCTGACGCCCGACGAGGTGCGGGAACTGGTGCGGGCGGAATTCAAAGACGCCTTCGGAGAGATGGCCGTGGCCTATCCCCGCGTCAAGGAGACGCTCGCGAGTCTGCGGCGTCGGGGCTACAAGCTGGCGCAGTACACCAACGCGTCGACGGCCTATCTGAGTGTCATCATGTCGGCTCTGCAGCTGCGTTCCTACTACGACTACGTGGAGTGCGTCCATGACAACAATCTGGACAAAGTAAGGCTGGTTCGCAAGATAACCGCGCACTTCGGCGGCCAGGCAGCGGCCATCGTCGGGGACCGGGTACAGGACATCGAAGCGGCGCGGAAGACCGGGTGTCTTTCCATCGGGGCGCTATACGGCTATGGGGACGGAGAGGCAGAGTCGGCCGACATCAAGATAGAGCAGTTCAGCGACCTGCTGGCCATCTTCGACCGGCGTCGGCCCGTTCTCAGGCGCATAGTGGAAGAAGCCGGGCAGCGGAAGAAGACGGACCAGGCGCTGGTGATTGGCGTCAATGGGATTGACTGCGCCGGAAAGACGGAGTTCGCCAAGGCGCTGGAGGAGTATCTTCGAGCGCAGGGACTCCGGACGCAAGTGATCCACATTGATGATTTCCACAATCCCAAAGCCGTGCGTTACGCGGGAGACGATGAACGCGACAACTACTACAACCGGAGCTTCGATTTGACCAGGGTTGTCGAGAAGCTGCTGAGACCAATAGGCGAGAAGAGGGACTTCTCCACCAGGCTGCGTCCGCTGAACCTGGACACAGACGAATATGACACGGTCAGGGAGTTCGTGATATCTTCGGACACGGTGGTCATCCTTGAGGGGGTGTTTCTGTTCCGCAAAGAACTGGCTCCCTACATCGACTACAAGGTGTTCCTGGACATTTCCCCGGATGAAAGCAAGCGGCGAGCGCAGGCCCGCGACCCGCAGGCGACCGCGGACAAGTGCGACACAAAGTACCTGCCGGCTCAGCTACGATACCTTGAGGAACATCCGCCGGATCGGGTCGCGGATATGGTAGTAGACAACAACAACCCGGAGCGGCCATGCGTCAAGTCTGCGTCGAAGGCTGCGCATGCGAAGTGCGGAATGCTGACCGAGCGTGCCAGCTGACGAGGTAGCACAGGTGTGACATGCGCGAAATAGAGGTGAAGGTCCTCGACATCGACCGAGCAGCGGTCGAGTCGACCTTGAATGAGCTTGGCGCCCAGCCGGGTCC
>JAFGRF010000227.1 GCA_016935295.1 Caldifarciminota bacterium
GATCGAGGGTGTCTACCAGGCCGGCTGGAATGGACTTGGCTCAGTGCCCGGCGCCGCTGCCTACTGCCTGACCAGCGCCGTGCTCTCGGCCGGAGGCACGCACCTTGTGGGCGGGCTGTTCGGCAGCGGCGGCACGTTCAGGCGGGCGCTTGCGGGTGGTGCGGTCGGCGGACTGCTCGGTGGCGCAGCGTTCGTCGACTACTTCGTGACACGGAAGAACCCACACACGATCATGTTGCCCATCGGGCTGCTGCTGCCGCCGCTCTGCACCGTGCTGGCCTACAACATCGGGGGGAACGATGGCACGAAGTAAGCTGTCTTCCCTGCCCGTGCTCGGCGTGACGTTCGTCGTTCTGTCCGTGGCGCCGGCATACGCCGCCCCTGCGGTCGAGCTGAAGGAATACACCATCGGGGCCGGCAGCTACGGCTTCGACTTCGTCTTCTTCGCGGACTTCCACATCGGGGAGGGGAAGAAATCGATCGCGGGCATGGATGACTTCGGGACGCCGGGATATGATGATGCCGACAACGACCCCGAGGAGACTACGCCGGCGATTGAGGGATGTATTGCCTGCGTGGACTACATCAACGAGAACCTGGTCGGACGACCCGGCTACGACATCCGTTTCATCGTCGCGGGCGGCGACTTCACGTCGAGTTCGGAGCGTTCCGAGTGGCAGCGAACGCGAACCGTGCTGGGCGCCCTGGACAAACGGCCCTTCCTCGTGCCGCTGATGGGCAACCACGACGGCTGGCCATATGTCGGCCACGGGCTCAGCTTCTTCCCGCCGTTCCCCGGGTACTTCGACGAGCAGCCCGAAGACGAGGTCGTGGTCGGTGAGTACTTCATCGACGCCTTCGGCGGCATGTACGATACCCTTCACTACATCCAGCCCGTTCCCGACTGGGAGCAGTCCGAGTGGCTGCTTGTGCCGACCGAGAAGACCTGTCACCGCTGGCCGAGCTACTACGACAACTTCGCCTTCAGCTTCCAGGGCAGCCGGTTCATCGTGACCGACTTCAATACCCGCAGGGACCCGCCGCCATCCGAAAGGCCGGGCCTGCGCGGAGAACCCGATGTCTACGCAGACCAGCCATATCACTGGACACTGGACTGGCTCAAGGACCAGGTTGCGGCCGTGCGGCCGGGTGAGCGGATCATCTGCGTGGGTCACCATCCCTACGACCAGGAGTACACCAACTTCCAGATGGGCGAGCTGCGCATCATCTCCCGGCAGGGACTGCTCAACAACCGTCCGATTGCCACCTCGATCGGCGGACACATTCACCCCTTTGGCGACAAGCCCGGCCGGCAGTTGTTCGGCAGCGACACGGCGTGGGACTACTACCGTCCCAACGCCGCCAAAGACGGCAAGGTCTACGTGTTCCGCATCCGCGACTCGGTCCGGCTGGCCGTCACGCACGCGTACGACGCCGACGCCGCCGGCTCGGCCGTGCGGTTCTCAGGCGCGTTCGACTACGAAGGCGACGGCAACGCACCCCAGGATTTCCTTTGGGACTTCGGCGACGGCTCGCCCCCGCAGGACACCGGTTCGAACGCCAGCCACGTCTTCCCCCAGGTCGCGCCGGACACGGTGTACAAGGTGTCGCTCGTGGTAACAACGTCGTCGGGCCGGCGTGTCTGGGCCTGCGACACGGTGCACGTGCTTGCGCCCTGGGTCGTGCGACCGGCCGGCAAGCCGGACCCGGCGCAGGCGAGCATCTCGGTCAGCCCGAACCCGGTCGCAACCGGCCGCGCCACCTTCCGCTACAGCCTGCCGCGGCCGAGACCCGCAACGGTGACGGTTTGCGATGTGTCCGGCCGCGTGGTGAGGCGCGAGCGCCTGGCGCTCGGCCGGAGCGGTTCGTTCAGCATGGATCTCAAAGGTCTGAGACCGGGAGTGTACGTTGCGGCGCTTAGGGCCCAGGGCGTCAAAGCCCGCCAGAAGCTGGTCGTAGAACGATAGGGCAGAGGGCTTCAGCCGGGCGGCCCGACGCGCTCTGCCTGGGCCTAGAATGCCAGCGTGAGACCCAGGCCGGCGGCCGGATGCGGACTGGCGGAGCAGGCTCGGAACTCGGGTACGACCCGCAGGCGCGATTCGACTTCGCTCCCGGGCACATGCCGGCCGAGGTTGGCGCCAACTGTGGCCAAAACGGGCGACGCTATGACCGACGCCCACGAGCAGCCGGCTACCACCGGGTCGGACAGGTCAGGACCCTTGCGAGTGAGAACCATGACCAGGCCTGTGCCGATCTGCGGCAGAAGAGCCATACCCAACGCAGGCCAGAACTTCGTGGGATTTCCTAGCCCCCGGCCTGTCCAGCACGCTCCCGCTGCGCTGCCCAGTCCCAGACATACGCCTTCGACTCCGAGCACCGGCGCGACGTCCCCGGGCGAGAACAGGTAGTACGCGAGGGTGAACGGGAGCGCGACGGCGGCGAAACCGACCCCGCCCCCGAGGCCGCCGGCGGATTCAAGCAGAAACGTCCGCGTATCGGGCCGGGCAGACGGAGGGCCTGCGTAGACAACGGCGCTCCCGAGCAGGAGCGCGAGGACCAGTGCACACCATTTCCCGCGTTTCATGAGCACATTGTAGTTCCTTAGAAGATGCTGTCAAGCGACCGAGGGTCCGGCCAGTCGGCAGGGAAAAGAGGGACACTTCACATATTTCCGGCTTCCGTCAATGACGGCCTGGGCTCACGCGCCTTCATGAGCGGATTCTACGTTCGGGCACAGGGCTGTCAAGCCGATGAGTCGTCGGCGGGTGGGGGTGAGCCGTCGTCCGGGAAAGGCTCGTACCGAGTCTCAGCCTCGACCTGAGCCTCGACCTCGGCCAGGTCCTGCTTCAGCTTCCTGAGATAGTCGTCAGGCAGCATCACCGGATGCCAGCGGTTCTTCCGGGCCATGGTTCAGCGTTCCTCCAGGAAAGCACGGATCGCGGAGGCGGGCGACGAAAGACTGAGGACTGAAGATGGAGAAGAGAAGGCGGCCGGCGGCTCACGGCTTGCCACTGCCGGGCGTGTCGCGGGCGACCGTGGGGTCTTCGTGGCTGCGTCTGCGCTCTTTGGACTCGGCCGCGCGGACGCGGAGCTGCTCCAGCCACTGTTCTACCGTCAGCCCGTCGCGAATGCGCTTCGCTTCCGCTTCGTGACGGACCTTGTGCAGCCAGTCCATCCAATCCAGGCCGTCAATCTTTATAGGTCAGTACTCCCTCCGGTGTGCGGATTCGGATAGCCTGATGGCCTTCGCGCTGGTTCGTGGCGGCGATCCGGCGCTCGACCCATTCGTTGGCCAGATGACGCAGGTTCAAAGAGACGAGCACGTCCGCGCGTCCCAGCGTTGCGCACGCGACGTGTACCGCGTCTTCGGCGAAGTCGGGCGGGATTACACCGTCGCGCACGTAGGCCTCGGTGAACACGTCAATCTCGTTGTCGTCGAGTGGCAGGGTCCGCACTTCCGCCAGCAGCGCCAGCAGTTCGTCCCGGCGGGAACCGCCAGTGCGGCTCAACTCACTGAAGGTGAGCGCGGACGTGAAGGCATCGAGGCTTCCCATTCGCACCTGGTTCAGCAGAGTCACGACCGCTTCGCGCCGGAGCGCGTTCCGCGGCTCATCATCAAAGTAGAAGCCGAAGATGGACGTCTCCAGGTAGAGAAGCGGCCGTCGTTTCACGGCCATAGGATACCTCTGGTCAGACGAATGTCAACACGGCTGCGACGGGCCTGACGGCAAATTCAGCGACGAACCGGTCGTCGAAGTCAGAGTCGAACTCGTCCTCAAACTCAGCGGCGGTCTTGCCGCCGAAAACGTGGTTCAAGACCAGCGGGGCGACGGTGGTGACGACAGAGCGGAAGTCAATAGAGCGAACGGCGAAGATGAACATTGAGGAGACTGGCAGTAAGACAGCGAATGGGTTGATGAGGATGATGGCGAAGGGGACGGTCAAGAAGTCACCTAAGAAGACATCCAAGAAGACATCGAGGAAGACATCGCAGGAGACAATCAAGAAGACAAAGAAAGAGACATCGAACGAGACGGCGAAGAAAGCGTATCGGGCGCCACTCGGACACAGACGGGGAGAGGTTTACTGACAGGATACACGGCCCTTGGCGCACGAATGCTGCTAACCACCCGATTCCACGTCAGTTAACCGGGATTCCTGAAAGTACCCTCCCTCGTTCCCCGGGTAGTCCCCTGAGTTGCGTTCCAGATTGCTCTGGAAGCTGCTCCCGAAGTCGCTCCGCCCGCAGTCTTCCAACTTGCGGGGCAGATTGCAGCCTGCATTGTCTGCCGAGTCGCAGCCCCGGTTGTGTGCGCTACAGTTCCGGTGGTTGCCCGGTGAGTTACTTGAGGGGCAGCGGTCAGGATGGCTGACCATTCTGCCGTCCCGGTTGCCTTCTTCGTTGTCCTGACTGCAGTCTCGCGGATTGCCGTGCAGGTTGCCGTCCATACTGCTTTGGCCGTTGTCTAGTCGAATGCTCCTCCGGTTGCTGTCCGAGTTGGACCGCCGGTCGTTGCGCCGCCGGCCTCTCCGCTGAAGGCAGGGGACAGGCTCGGAGGGGACACGTCCACGGAGCGATGTGAGGCTGCGTTGCGGAGCCGAAGCCGGGATAGTCCCTCGGCGCGGCACAGGGCCCTGCGAAGGGACAGTCCCTGTTTTTCCGGGCCGGTTTCTTGACTACCGGTCTGTTCCTGCTAGAGTCTCGCACTTATGAAAATCCACGAGTATCAGGCCAAGGAGATATTTGCGAGCTTCGGGATTCAGGTTCCGAGGGAGCGCGTAGCCGCAAACCCGGCTGAGGCTGCGATGCTCGCCCCGGAGCTGGGCATGCCCGTTGTCATCAAAGCCCAGGTGCTGGTCGGCGGCCGCGGCAAGGCGGGGGGTGTGAAGAAGGTCGAGAAGGCCGACCAGGTCGAGGCGGTAGCCGCAAGCATCATCGGCATGGACATCAAGGGTCTCAAGGTCAACAAGGTGCTCGTGTCCGAGTGCGTTGACATCAAGGGCGAGGCCTATGTGGGCATCATCATCGACCGCGCGACCAGGGCGCCGGTGTTGATGGCATCGGCAGCCGGCGGGGTGGAAATCGAGGAGGTGGCCCGGGCCACGCCGGAGAAGATCCTGAAGGTTGCCATCGACCCGGCCGCGGGCCTGCTCGGGTTCCAGGCGCGGAACATCGGGATGGCCCTGTACGGCGACGCCAAACTCGCCCGTGAGTTCGCCGGTATCGCGCAGAAGCTCTACCGCATCTTCCTTGCGAAGGACTGTTCGCTCATCGAGATCAACCCGCTGGTGAGGATAGGCTTGGGACACGATCCCAAATCCAAGGAGGATTTGGGTCATGTCCCGCGCGGCTCGCTGCTGGCGCTGGACGCGAAGATCAACTTCGACGACAACGCCGTGTTCCGGCACAAGGACTGGGAGGAGATGCGCGACCTGTCGGCCGAGGAGCCGACCGAGGTTGAGGCCAAAGCCGCGGGCCTCTCCTACATCAAGCTCGCAGGCAACGTCGGCTGCGTGGTGAACGGGGCCGGGTTGGCGATGGCGACGATGGACCTGATCAAGCGCTATGGCGGGGAACCGGCGAACTTCCTGGACGTGGGCGGC
>JAFGRF010000228.1 GCA_016935295.1 Caldifarciminota bacterium
CCGCGGCGCAATGCCTGCCGACCGACGGACCTCTCTCAGGGGGTCACCATGTACCCAGGCTAGAACTCTCGCCCTGATTCCGATGTTGAAACACAGAGCGCACAGAGGCAACTGAGGGTAGGGGCCGGACTCACGGCTGCGCCAGCTCTGTGGTTTTCCGTGGCCCCGGTTGTTATCTCGGCGTCCGGTTCGGGGTTCAGACGTCCCGGGCCAGGAGCCGGAGACTGCAGGCTCAGGGAGAAGTTGCGGGCGGGCGCAGTGCGCCCGCCCGCTCTGTCTGGCTCGGTCTAGCGGCTGACTACGGCTTTTACGGACTGTCTGCAGTCAAGCGCAGCCAGTCGGAGGAAATAGATGCCGGCGGGGACATTGCGGGCGTCCCAGGTTGCAGCGTACGTCCCGGCGGCCTGTGAGTTCGAGACGAGTGTTGCCATCTCCCGGCCGGAGCGATTATAGACCTCCAGCCTGACCCGGGATGCCCGGGGCAATGAGTAACGGATACGGATGTTGCCGCCGGCCGGGTTCTGTTCGAGTGCCAGGCGGGGTGCAGCATCCAGCCGGTCGGCGAGGAGTTCGTCCGAGCGTATGTCCGTGACTACCGGTTCACCGAGCGTCGCCAGGGCCGCGACTCCGGCCTTGATGACTTCGGTGCAGAAGTCGTTGTTATTGTAGCCGCCGCCGACTGAGTCTCCGGGTGTATGGTAGTAGGGATTCGTCGGCCAGAAGTCCTCGATGCCGCAGAAAGCCAGGTAGCCGTTGTTCCAGAACGGGCCGTGGTCCGAGGACTGCATGTCCGACATCATCATCTTGTTGCAGCGCAGGGTCGTGTAGGTGTCGGCGACCGCTATGAACCAGTCGCAGAACGGTCCGCAGGCCGGGTCCGAGATCTTGCCGATGACCTCGAGGTCCTCGGGCGCGGAGTCTTCGTAGGCGATCATGTCGAAGTTCAGAACCCCGAGAATCGTGTCGTTCTGCAGGTGCGCCTGGTTCGCGTAGTACTCGCTGCCATACAGACCGAATTCCTCGCCGGAGAAGGCGATGAACCGGAGGTCGCGCTGGAACTGGAATCCCTGCGTCACGCGGCAGGCCTCGATGGCCGATACCGTGCCCGAGGCATTGTCGTCGGCGCCCGGCGAGACGGAGACGGCGTCGAAGTGGCCGTCGATAATCGCGTACGTCTGGCGCCGGCCGAGCGTGCCGTAGCGAACGCCGATGACATTGGGCGCGTGGTCAGGAGTGTGGTCCTGGAGAATGACCGTGTCACAGCCGTATTCCCGGAACTTCGCGGCAATCCACTGGGCGGCGGCTTTGCATGAGTCACCGGTCGAGAGGCGGTTGCCGAAGTCCTGGAGCCGTTGTACGAAGGCGAGAACCGAGTCGGGGGAGACGAGCGCCACGATTTGCTCGATGTTGGCGTCGGCAACAACGGGTGGGAGCTTCGGTGCGGGGCGGTTCATCAGCCAGCCGTCCAGACTGACGCGGCCGCGCAACGCCGGCACCGCGATGAAACGCTCAACCGCGTCGGGCTCGACCTCTACCACGTACTGCTCACCGTCGAAGTCGAGGATACGGGAGACCGCAGCGAGGTCGGCGCGCACGGCGCCAGCGAACAGGCGCACGGTGTAGTAGAGGTGCGCCTTCGGGTTCTCGGCGAGAACCCGGCCGTCCGGCGACGCCAATCCGCCACGTGAGTCATCGCCGATGACCAGCACGCCATGTCCGGTTACGCCGACGATGGTGTAGCGGTCGGCCAGGTCTGCCGGTGCCGCGTTGGGCACCAGTCCGAGAAATTCAGCGGCCAGGACAAGAGTCAGCCCGGCCGCGACGAACAGCAGCACGAACTTCTGCAATAATCCTCCATTGGAGCCGTAGAAAGGAACGGCGGCAGCGGGCCGCATCCCACTACCGCACTACAACAATGTTACAGCCTGGCGCAGCCCGATGTCAAGGGGAAATCGAGCGAGCCGTCGCTACCAGCGGTTGCGGTGGACCCGTTGCTCGTCGTACTGGGTGCGGGCGTCCGGGTACTCGTCCGGGTGTCCGACCGCAACCAGGCATAGCAACCCGACGTTCTCGGGGACGCCGAGCCTCTGCTTGAGGTCGCGTTCGCGCTCGGCCCGGGGATGGGCTCCGAGCCAGACCGCACCCAGGCCGAGCATGGCTGCCGCCACCAGGATGTTTTCGGTCGCGGCCGAGCAGTCCTGCACCCAGAAGTCCGGACTGATGTCCCGGTCGCCGCACACCGCCATACAGAGCCCGGCGCTGGAGAGCATCTTGCCGTGGGGGTGGATCGCTGCGAGCTGGGCAAGCCTCGCGGGTTCGGTGACGGCCACGAAGTGCCAGGGCTTGCGGTTGCTGGCTGACGGTGCTGCCATGCCTGCTTCGAGCAGCGCCTTGACGTCGGCTTCGGATACGGGCTTGCCTGTATACTTGCGAACGCTGCGCCTTGAGAAAAGTGCGGAAAGTCGCTGGTCCATGTAGCAGTATATCCAGCGATTGTGGTGGCGCAACCCGGACATGTCGGACACGCCGCTGGTGCCCCCCCCAATCCCGATACTGAACCACGGACAAACACAGGTAAACACAGGCGTAGGAACAAGCCCGTACGTCGTCACCCATTCGGTGTTCATCAGTGTTGATCTGTGGTTACTTCAATATCGGATTC
>JAFGRF010000229.1 GCA_016935295.1 Caldifarciminota bacterium
ATCGAGTGGGAGTAGTGACCTGGACCCCAGCCGGTGCCCGCAGCGGCCGTTCCGCCGCTACTAGGTCTAAGACGTCTATTTTCAGACACTTGCGACTGCCCATGTCTGTCGAGTGCAGCGGAGTGCTTCGGGCCCGTTGATTCTGCGGATTGCCGCCCGGCCAGGCGGTAAGCGACTGGTTTTCAGTTACTTACTCCTCATCTGAGCCCGCCGTCGGCCCGTTCCGCCCTTGACGGGCCTCTTGCAGGGATTGACAACGTCGGTAATTGTGCTATATTTGGCCAGTTATGGGGTTCTCCACGAAGCCGTCCGTGACCATAATCGTGCCCGCATTCAACGAAGTCGAGAACATCGCTCCGCTGCTGGCCGAGTTGTCGGCGAAGCTGCCCGGTGACTACGAGGTCATCATCGTGGACGACGGCTCCACCGACTCCACCTATGACGCGGCCGTCGCCGCCCAGGCCCAATACCCGTTCCTCACCACCTGTCGGCACCGCACCAATCTGGGCAAGACCGCGGCAATAATGACCGGCATGGAGAGGGCCCAGGGCGAGTTCGTTTCAGTATTCGATGCCGACCTCCAGTTCCGGCCTGAGGATGTGATAGCCCAGGTGGAGAAGCTGCGCGAGGGGTGGGACCTGGTTACCGGCTGGAAGCAGGGCAGGTACGAAAAGCGGCTGGTATCATCGATTTACAACCTGCTTGCGCGGATGATGTTCGGTATCAAGGTGCATGACATCAATGCGCTCAAGACTTTCCGGCGCGAGGTGCTGGAGGGCGTCAGCCTGCGCAAGGACTGGCATCGCTACATTGTCCCGCTGGCCGCGGCTCGCGGGTACCGGATTGCCGAGATCCCGGTGGTGCTTCGGCCCCGGCAGTTCGGCAGGGCCAAGTACTCGGGCCAGACGCGCATTCTGGTCGGTTTCTTCGACCTGGTGGCGGTGGCGTTTCAGCTCACGTTCATGCGCAAGCCACTGCTCTACTTTGGTGTACTCGGGATAGGCGCCCTCGGGCTCGGATTCCTGGCCGGGGTCCTGGCCATCATCCTGCGTTTGTGCGGCCACGGTTTCCGGCCACTGCTCTATCTCGTCATGCTGCTGGTGGTTTCGGGGTTAGTGTTCTTTGCCGCTGGCTTCCTGGGCGAGATGCTTGCCGGTATCAGCGACCGTATCGAGCGGTTGGAACGTTCAACCCGGACTCCGAGGGACACAGAAAGGACGGATGGGACGAAAGGGAGCGATTGAGCCCGCGGGTGAAGAGCGCGCTTTCGACCCTCGCCCGGGTGCTGCTCTCGCTCGTCCTGCTCGGGTTGCTGGCGTGGCTGTTCCGGAGCAACCTGGGGGCGTCGTGGCGGCTGATTCGAACCGCCGGGGCCGGGGCGCTCGCCTTCGCTGCGTTCTGGTACGTGGTGTTCATACTCGTGTCTTCCTGGCGCTGGCAGGTGCTCCTTGCCGCCCGCGGCCTGCGGTTCGGCATCTTCTACCTCGCCCGGGTCTTCACGATTTCGCTCTTTTTCTGCAAACTGCTGCCGACGTCGATCGGCGGTGACGTGATGAGGATTGCGTACACCGCACCGAAGACCCGGACTGCCGAGGCTTTCTCCGCCACGCTGCTCGATCGACTAATCGGGTTCACGAGCCTGATGTTCATCGCCGTGGTCGTCGCCATCGGTCTGTTTGTCGCCAGCGCGCAGTCGCGGGCGTTGGAGCTCACCGTGCTGGGCGTGCCCTTCCGTGGCCCCGGCATCCTCGGGTTGCTGTGCGCCGGGCTTGTGCTGCTGATACTCGTCATGCTCACGTTCTTCAGCGACTCCGGGCATCGGCTCGTGAATCGCGTCTTCGGAGGAGTCCGGTTCCTAAGACTCGGCCAGCGGCTCGACCGGGCCTATGATGCCGTCAAGCAGTACCGCCACCACCGTGGGGCGCTTGCGCTCAGCTTCGCCGCCGGCATCGGTGTACAGGCGACGCTTGCGTTCTCCTGGTACAGCGTGGCGCGTTCGATCGGCGGAACCGTGCCGCTTGTCTACTACTTCGTATTCATTCCGTTGCTCAACATCGTCGTCAACATCCCGACCATCGGCGGGCTGGGCGTACGCGAGTGGGCATTCGTGCTCTTCTTCACGCCGAACTGGCTGACCGGACACCTTGCCCAGGAACCGGCCCTGGCGACTGCCCTGCTGTTTCTGGCGCTGGACCTGCTGTTCGCGCTGGCCGGAGGGATGCTGTTTGCCGCGACCGGAAGGAAGACGCAAGGATTGCCGAGTGTCGAGTGACGACTGCCGATTGACTTTGTTAGTCGTTGATTGCCGATTGCAGATCATCTAAGGAGGTTGGCTATGCTACCAGTTCCCAGACCGAATCTCGAGGGGATCCGGCCCTACAAGCCGGGCAGGCCGATTGAGCAGGTAGTCCGCGAGCTGGGTATCAAGGGACCCGTCGTCAAGCTCGCTTCGAACGAGAACCCGCTCGGGCCGTCGCAGCGCGCGCTGTCGGCCCTGCGCCGTGACATGTCCGACCTGCACTACTATCCGGAGGACTCCGGATACGTGCTGCGCACCAAGCTCAGCACGATGTTCAAGGTCGACCTGGACTCCATCATCATCGGCAACGGCTCAGTGGAGATCATCATGATGGCCTGTCTCGCCTACCTCGAACCTGGAGACGAGCTGGTGATGTCCGACCACTCGTTTCTGATGGCGCGGAACGGCGCTGCCATCATGAACGCGAGGCTCGTCGAGGTTCCGACGCTTGAGTACACGCACGACCTGGAACAGGTGCTTTCGAGTATCACGCCGCGGACGAAGATAGTCTATCTCGACAACCCGATCAACCCGCTGGGGACCATTGTCACCAAGGATGCCTTGAACGATTTCATGGCCAGGGTGCCGGACCACGTGCTGGTCATTATCGACGAGGCCTATGCCGAGTACATCACCGCTCGCGACTACCCCAAGGCGCTCGACTACTACAACCAGAACAAGAACGTTCTCATCCTACGTACTTTCTCAAAGGTCTATGGCCTGGCCGGCCTGCGCATCGGCTACGGGTTTGCCCGGCCGGAGATCATCGGCTGCCTCGCCAAGGTCCGGTTGCCGTTCAACGCCAGCCGCGGCGCCCAGGTCGCCGCAGTCGCAGCGCTCGACGACAAGCGCCACGTGGTTCGCAGCCGCAAGACCAATGAGGCGGGCAAGGAGTTCCTCTACCGTGAGCTCAAGAAGCTGAACAAAGTCTTCTACCTGAAGAGCTACGCGAACTTCGTCTTCATCAACTTCGCGGTCGACTCACAGGAGATATTTGAGCAACTGCAGCACCGCGGCGTGATTGCCAGGACGGTGAAGGAGTACAACTTCCCGAACGCGCTCCGCGTTTCGGTCGGCAGCCTGGCCGAGAACAAGCGGTTCATAAAGGCCTTGAGTGAAGTCGTCAGCTAGTCTGGGGTCCTGGCTGTACTCGTCGCGTATGGGGCGGGATCGGTGGTTCTGTTGAGTGCCCGCTGTGGCGGCTTCGTTTTCGGCGACTCGACAGAGGCGAGGATGCTGCCGTAGACGGCTCAGTCGCTTGACATTAGGTAACGACGAGCTAACATCGGCTGTGATTCCGGGGCCGTGCAGTCCACACGCCGATTCAGCGGCGCCCACGCAGGCGCCGCGATGCGAGCCGAACGGGTATCGGCTGGCCGCTAACGGCTGACTGCCAACAGCCGGAAGCGATGTATGACTGCAAGACCTGTAACTTTCAGCAACCGACAGGCGAACAGGCCTGAGTAGTAGGACGATGTTGTTTCTGCGCCGGAAGCCCAAGGACGGGCGCGCGGCACTGGACGAGTTCCTGACGAACTGGGAGAAGCTCCAGGCCTTCGACCCGAGAGAACGTCGTGACTCGAGCGCCCGCCTGGCAGACTTCGTCAGTACCGTACTGCAGTCAATCGAGAACGGCAGGCGGCAGCTGGCCGATGCGGGCCAGCAGAGTACGAGCAGCAGCGTAGACT
This sequence comes from Caldifarciminota bacterium, assembly GCA_016935295.1. Lineage (GTDB taxonomy): Bacteria > Hydrothermota > Tepidihabitantia > Tepidihabitantales > Tepidihabitantaceae > UBA2258. Next base: position 3,988 of record JAFGRF010000229.1, read on the forward strand.
ATCTACTGGAGGCCGTGAGCCGACTTCCGGCTCCAGGACGAACAGGCGGAGATCTGCGGCCTGGGCTCGAGGACTCGCTCAGGGCGATCGAGGATCCGCAGGTACCGTGGGAGAAGCTGGAGAACGAGGTCGGCGTGGCGGCCAGAATCGTGAATCGCTTCCGCGTGCA
>JAFGRF010000230.1 GCA_016935295.1 Caldifarciminota bacterium
CCCTCAACATGATGGACGTAGCCGAGTCGCGCGGGCTCGAGGTCGACGTGGACAAGCTCGGTACGTTGCTCGGGGTGAAGGTCGTGCCGACGGTCGCATCGAAGAACGTCGGTGTCGACCAACTGCGGCGCGTGGTCCATGACATCCACAGCGACGCCCCGCGGCCCGGGGTGCGGATTTCCTATGGCGACGACATCGAGTCCGGGCTTGAGAAACTGGTCGAGGCGGTCCAGGCTGCCTGGCCGAATCGCCTGGACAGCGCCCGCTGGTGGGCGCTGAAGCTCCTGGAAGGCGACCCCGGCGCACTCGCCGAACTGAAGTCAACCGCGGGCGGAAGCGCGCTCCGGCCAATACTCGACTCAGTCCGGACCGGGCTCGAGAAGCACATCGGCACCGATGCCGAGACCGCGGTAGTCGAGCGACGCTACGGATTCCTGAATGGCCTGGTCAAAGAATGCACCCGCCGAAAGCCCGGGGTCGGTCGCAGGCTGGCGGTCTCGGATGAGATCGACCGCGTCGTCACCAACCGTTGGGTGGGGATTCCGTTCTTCCTGTTGCTGCTTTGGGGCACGTTTCAGCTTGTATTCACGGTTGGCGCACCGCTCAGCAGCCTGCTTGGCCGTTTCTTCGGCTGGCTTGGCGGGATCGCCGGAACCGGGCTGTCCATCCTGCAGGCACCGGCGTGGCTGGCTTCCCTTGTCGAAGACGGCCTCGTTGCCGGCATCGGCTCGGTGCTGGTCTTCATCCCGAACATCCTCATCCTGTTCCTCGTCATCTCGCTGCTCGAGGAGTCGGGGTACATGGCCCGGGCCGCGTTCGTGATGGACCGGTTCATGCACCTGCTGGGCCTGCACGGCAAGTCGTTCATACCGATGATTATCGGGTTCGGCTGCAACGTGCCGGCAATCATGGCGACCAGGACACTGGAGTCACGCAAGGACCGGATTCTGACAATCATGGTCAATCCGCTGATGTCCTGCTCGGCGCGGCTGCCGATCTACATTCTGTTCGCGGGCGCGTTCTTCGGCCGGCAGCAAGGCCTGGTCGTGTTCTCACTCTACCTGCTCGGCATCCTGCTTGCGGTGCTGGTAGCACGGGTGCTGAAGCGCCTGTTCTTCAGGGAGGAAGTCGCGCCGCTCATCATGGAACTGCCGCCCTATCACCTGCCGACCCTGCGCAGCGTGCTGACCCACATGTGGGAGCGGGCCTGGCTGTTCATACGCAAAGCCGGGACTATCATCGCCGCGGCGGCGGTTGTCGTCTGGCTGCTCGGGAGTCTGCCCTGGGGTGTGAAGTACGCCTCCGAGGCGAGCGTCATCGGCAGGCTGGGCGGCATCTTCGCCCCGCTGCTCAGGCCTGCGGGTTTCGGCTACTGGTGGGCAGCCGTGTCGCTCGCGGCCGGGGTCATCGCCAAAGAGATGGTGGTGAGCACGATGGGAGCGATCCACGGCGTGGGGCCGGAGGGGCTGACTCAGGTTCTCCACCGGCAGTTCACCCCGGTTTCGGCGTATGCGTTCATGGTCATATCCCTGATCTCCATTCCCTGTGTGGCCACGGCCGCGGCCATCAGGCGCGAGGCAGGCTGGCGCTGGATGCTCCTATCGGTCGGGTACACACTGACCCTGGGATGGCTCCTGGCGGTGGCTGTCTATCAAGTTGGAGGCCTCTTCGCGTGATCGAGGCGATCCTGACCGAAATGCAACGCGGCAGCACGACCGTGAAGGCGTTGAGCAAGAAACTCGGAATCGAGAAGAGCGCGCTGGAAGGGATGCTCCGGTTCATGGTGCGCAAAGGCATGATCCGTGAGCTGTATCCGCAATGCCGGCCCAAGGGCTGCCGAGGCTGTCCGTATCACGGCAAGTGCCCCGACCTGCCGGTCGTCGGCTACGAACTGGTGCAGACCCGCAATGAAGTCTAGGCACGCCGCCCGACCTGTGGCAACGGCCCAGACCGACGCGATTCTTGAAAGCATCTCGGACGGCGTGTTCACCGTTGACCTGAACTGGCGCATCACTTCGTTCAACCGTGCCGCCGAGAAGATAACCGGCGTCAAGCGCGCTGAGGCCATCGGCCGTCACTGCTCCGAGGTCTTCCGTTCGAGTATGTGCCAGGACGACTGCGCCCTGAAGCACAGCATCAAGACCGGCCGGCCGGTGGTGGGCAAATCATGCTATATCATTACGGCGGAAGGCGAGCGCATCCCGATAAGCGTCTCAACCGCCATCATGCGCAACAAAACCGGCAAGGTGGTGGGCGGGGCCGAGACCTTCCGGGACCTGAGCGAAGTCGAGGCCCTGCGCGAGGAGCTGGCCGGCCACTACCGGGTTGGCGAGCTCACAAGCCACAGCCCGCTGATGCAGCGCGTGTTCGAAGTGCTGCCCGCGATCGCCGCCTCACCCAGCACAGTGCTTGTCCTCGGCGAGACCGGTACGGGCAAAGAACTGGTCGCGAGGACCATCCACTCGCTGAGCCCACGCAGCCGGGGGCCGTTCATCGCCGTGAACTGCGGGGCGCTGCCCGACACCCTGCTCGAATCCGAGCTCTTCGGGTACAAGGCCGGCGCTTTCACCGGCGCGAACCGGGACAAGCCCGGTCGGTTCGCGCTGGCGCGCGGCGGCGCTATCCTGCTTGACGAAATCGGCGAGATGAGCCCGGCTTTGCAGGTGAAGCTGTTGCGCGTCCTGGAAGAGCGTACGTTCGAACCACTCGGCTCGACCCGGCCAGAAAAGACCGACGCCCGCGTCATGGTCGCGACGAACAAAGACCTCGCCTCCCTGGTCCGGCAGGGGAGTTTCCGCGACGACCTCTACTATCGTGTCAACGTCATCCGCATCGAACTGCCGCCGCTCCGTCGCCGCAAGGAAGACATACCGCTGATTGTCGAGCATTTCATCGCCCGGTTCAACCGGCTGCAGAGGGGACTGCCACCGCTTTCGTCCGACGAAAACGGTGGCTGCACCCGTCCTGCCCGTTCTGCCATCACCGGCGTCTCGGTCGAGGCGCTCTCGCTCCTGATGGCCTATGACTGGCCCGGGAACGTCCGCGAACTGGAGAACGTCATCGAGCGTGCCTTTGTGCTCTGCAGCGCCGGACAGATCGGCATCGAACACCTGCCGGTCGAACTCACCGCCCGGGCAGTTGCGAGCCGCCATCCCTCTATCTCTCTATCCCTTGATTCCGCTTCTACCATCCGCAAAGCCCGGGAACTGCTTGAAGCCGAGACCATCCGCAAGGCAATCGACAAAGCCGGCGGCAACCGCAGCGCCGCCGCCAAGGAACTCGGCATCCACAAGACGACGCTGTTCCGTAAGCTCAAACAACTCGGCATTGACCCGCCGGAGCAGGACGGTCGGTCGCGTCGCCGGTCATAGGGTAGCGCCAAGGCTACTCTGTTTCCTA
>JAFGRF010000231.1 GCA_016935295.1 Caldifarciminota bacterium
GAGCCCTTGAGTTCGGCCCAGTATCCTTTGTCGACCCGCTTCACCTCGGTCTCGCTCCGCACCCAGCGCGACACGACCATCCCGGTTTCCTCGTTGTAGAAGGCCACCGACATGCGGTCGAACGGGATGATCTGCCGCATGGTCTCGTAGACGACGTCGAGCACCTCGAACAGCGACTTGCCCGAGAACCAGAGGTGTTTCAGGTCCTCCATGACCATCTGCACCGTCGCTTCGTGCAACTGGCCGCCCATGTCGTCCTGGGCAAGAACTTCCGCGTCGGTCTTCGGCGTCATGTCATGGCTTTCGTCGAGGATAGAAGATAGCCGGCGGCGTGTCTCAGTCAACCGCGGGGCGCGGGCGGTGGCGGCTCTTGCCAACCGAGTCCGTTTCTGATACACTGCTGTCTTTAGGTCGAGGCGCGTCCCATCCGCAACAACCCACCAGACGGACCTAAAGACAGGCGAGAATCTACAAGGAGTTGCTATGCCGAAGGTTCTGATCGTTGACGACGACCCGGATATCGTCGATTCTCTGAAGCTTATCCTCTCGGCCGAGGGATACGCTGTGGCCGCGGCCACGAGCAGAGAAGAGGGTATGCGGGCGGTCGCGAAGGAGAAGCCGGATCTCATCATCCTCGACGTGATGATGGAGCAGCCGGACGACGGTTTCGTGGTGGCCCAGGACCTGCGTCACCAGGGCGTGAAAACGCCGATCATCATCCTCTCTTCCATCGGCCACGTTACCGGCTACAAGTTCGGTAAGGACTCCGAGGTAGCGCCGGTCGACGAATTCGTCTCCAAACCCATCGCGCCGAAGGACCTTGTCGCCAAGGTCAAGAAGTTCCTGAGGAAATAGTCATGCTGGCAACTGAAAGAGAGTCTCTCCGTCACGAGATCGCGGAGATGGCGGAGAAGTACGAACACAAGCGCGACGGCATGATGCCGATCCTCGAAGCCATCCAGGAGAAGTACCGCTGCGTATCCGACTTCGCCATGCAGGAAGTCGCCCGGCAGCTCGGTGTGTTTCCGACCGAGGTCTACGGAGTAGTATCGTTCTACTCGTTCCTCTCAACCGAGCCGCGGGGCAAGTTCGCCATCCGGCTCTGCCGCACGCTTTCCTGCGACTTTGCGGGCAAGAAGGAAGTGGCGCGCCAGCTCGAGAACGAGCTCGGGGTGAAATTCGGTGGCACCACGCCGGACGGTCTTTTTTCGCTCGAGTACTGTAACTGTCTGGGCATGTGCGACCACGGCCCGGCGATGCTCGTCAACAACGACGTGTACACCGAAGTCAGCCCGGAGCTGGTTTCGGAGATTCTCGAGAAGTACCGAAGGATGTTCGGCCCGGCCTCGCAGCTCGAGGAAGCGGAGGCGCATCATGGCTAGGACCAAGTCAGAGTGCAAAATGCAGAATGCAAAAGGCAAAGTCCAGGCCGCGGCGCTGCCCGTTTCACGCTTCACTCTTCACTATTTGACCTTCGCACCGGAGGTGCTGAATGGCTAGCGTTATTCACATCATGGAACGGTACGAAGCCGGGTCGGGCCTGAAGAAGGCGCTCGAGCTGTCGCGGACCGAAGTCATCCGCCAGATCCGTGAGTCGGGCATCCGCGGCCGCGGTGGCGCCGGATTCCCGACCGCGGTGAAGTGGAACCTGTGCGCGGCCGCCCAGTCCCCGAAGAAGTTCCTCGTCTGCAACGCCGACGAAGGTGAGCCGGGCACATTCAAGGACCGGTTGCTCTTGACTGAGCGACCCGAGGCCCTGCTCGACGGCATCACCCTCGGCGGCTACGCCATCGGCGCGAAGCTCGGCGTCATCTACCTGCGCGCCGAGTATGCCTACATGAAGCCCGGGCTCGAGGCGGCGCTGGCGGCCCGGCGTGAAGCCAAGCTGCTCGGCAAGAAGGTGCTGGGCAAGGACTTCGAGTTCGACATCGAGATCCGGATGGGCGCCGGCGCCTACGTCTGCGGCGAGGAGACTGCGCTGATTGAGTCTCTCGAAGGTTCGCGCGGCGAGCCACGCAACCGCCCGCCCTACCCGGTGAACACCGGCCTCGTGGGTGCTCCGACTTCGGTGAACAACGTCGAGACGCTGATTGCCTGCGCGCACATCATGGCCAAGGGACCGGAGTGGTTCAGGAAGCACGGGACTGACGTCTCGACCGGCTCCAAACTCCTGTCGGTATCCGGCGACTGCGCGAAGCCCGGGGTCTACGAAGTCGCCTTTGGGACCACGGTCAGCGACATACTGAAGCTCGTCGGGGGCGAAGGGGCCAAGGCCGTGCAGGTCGGCGGCGCGTCGGGACGCACGGTCCCGGCCAAGCAGTTCGGCCGCAAGCTCGGGTTCGAAGATCTCGCGACCGGCGGCTCGGTCATCGTCATCGGACCGCAGCGGGACATGCTCGACGTGGCCGAGAACTTCCTCGACTTCTTCGTCGAGGAGTCCTGCGGCCAGTGCACCCCCTGCCGCGAAGGCAACCCCAAGCTGCTCGAGGGGGTCCTGCTCTTGAAGCGGGGCAAGTGCTCAGTCGGCTACCTGCGTGAACTGCAGAACCTCGGCCGGACGATGCAGGTCGCGTCCAAGTGCGGGCTCGGGCAGTCGAGCGCCAACGCGTTCCTCGACATCACCGAGCACTTCCGGTCGGAAATCCTGGGCCGCGTGCCCGCGACGAAGGAGTAGTCCAAGATGCCAACCAAGAAAGCCGCAAGCCCCAAGCCCCAAGCCCCAAGCGCGAAACCGAACAAGGTAGCGCCGGGCGGCACGTCCCCGACCAGCGAGAAACCGATGACCATCACCGCCGGCAAACCGGGCGACATCGGTGGCCTCGTGGCCGTCAAAATCGACGACATCGACATCAAGGTGCCGTTCGGCACGACCATCCTCGATGCGGCCAAGACCGTCGGCATCCGCATACCCACCCTCTGCTACCACGAAGACCTGTGCCTGGCCGGTGTCTGCCGCATCTGTTCGGTCGAAGTGTCGAAACAGAAGACGCTCCAGACCGCCTGCACGTTCCCGATCACCGAGCCGATAACCGTCAGCACTACCAGCCGGCGCGTCCGCCAGGCCCGGCGCCACATCCTCGACCTGCTGCTCTCCAAACACTACGGCGAGTGCTATTCCTGCTTCCGCAACAACAACTGCGAGCTGCAATCGCTGGCCAAGGAGTATGGCGTCGATTCGTTCCGCTTCGGCCACCCGGACAAGCCCCGGTACCATATCGACCGCTCGAGCTACTCGGTCGTGCGCGACATGAACAAGTGCGTGCTCTGCCGCCGCTGCGTCCGGACCTGCAACGACCTCCAGTCGGTCGGAGTCCTGACCGCGGCGCACCGCGGCGACCGGACCAAGATCGAGACCTTCCTCGACCGCAACCTCGCCGACGTCATCTGCATCAACTGCGGCCAGTGCATCAACCGCTGCCCGACCGGCGCGCTCCGCGCCAAAGACCCGACCGACGAGATCTGGGCCGCCATCGACAACCCGAGGAAGCACGTGGTGATACAGACCGCACCCAGCCCGCGGGCGGCGATTGGTGAGGAGTTCAACCTGCCGCCGGGCACGTCGGTAACCCAGGAAATGAACACGGCGTTGCGGCGTTCCGGATTCGACCGCGTCTTCGACACCAACACCACCGCGGACCTGACCATCATGGAGGAAGGCACCGAGCTGCTGACCCGGCTCTACAAAGCGCTGGTCAGGAAGGAAGAGGCGTTCCTGCCACAGTTCACCTCCTGTTCGCCGGGCTGGGTCAAGTTCATCGAGCACTTCTATCCCGAGTGGCTGCCTCACGTTTCGTCCTGCAAGAGCCCGCAGCAGATGTTCGGCGCACTAATCAAGAGCTACTACGCAAAGAAACAGAATATCGACCCGGCTTATATCGTGTCGGTTTCCTTGATGCCGTGTTCGGCCAAGAAGTTTGA
>JAFGRF010000023.1 GCA_016935295.1 Caldifarciminota bacterium
GCAGTGCACGTCCACGCGGACTTCCTGTTCCACAGCTTCGACGTCCTTCCGATCGACCCGGGCGACTTGCCGATCTACGTCGGGGTCGGCGGACGGATCAAGCTGGCGGGCGATGGCGAGGACCAGGACATGAGGATCGGCGTGCGGGTGCCGGCAGGTATTTCCTACATATTCGACTCATTTCCTGTTGACCTCTTCCTTGAGGTCGCGCCGGTAGTTGACCTGGTTCCGAGCACGCGTCTCGGCTGGAACTTCGGCGCCGGCATCAGGTACTACTTCCAGTAGCACGGCTCGCCGACATCGCCGGAGGCTGCGTCGGCCGCCCGCGGTTCCGTCTTAGGCCCGGACCAGGGCACTCGCGTGCATCGCTGTGTTGCTGCCTTTTGGAGGTTCTGCTGGTGTGTTGTGGTTACACCTGCCTGTGTCGGTTCTTCCCCCGTTCCTTGACTTGGTGATGTCACGTCCTATGCTAGGACATACATGGAAAAGCTGACCAGGAAGTCGGCCTCAGAGGCCCTTGTCCGGCAATTCCGGACCCATTTCTGGCAGAAGCAGTACGAGGACATGGCGACGACCTGGCTGGAGATGGTCGAGGCCGACCTGTCCTATGGGCAGATGCTGGAACTGCTCGACCTGACCGACCGGCAGGTTCCCCGGGAGACGACGGCGCTGATGCTGCAGTTGTTGGCCGATTCGCTGCGCGAGCAGAAGAAGCACGCGGAGGAATATGACGTCCTGCGACGACAGGCGGCCGTTGCAGCCGACGACGCGGCGCTGGCCCGGGCGATCGCTGCCTGCGTTCAACACCTTTACTCAAACGTACCCGACATCGAACACCTGCTGCACAAGTCAGGTGTAGGCTACGGGCAGTCGCTGAGGGAGTCGCTGCCGAAACTCGACCGATACCTGGCCTTCCTGCCCGGAACGCGAGTCCTCGACGTTGACCGCGGACCGGGACGCGTCAAGAAACTCGACCTGCTGCTCGACAAGGTCACGGTCGATTTCGACCGCGGAGCCGAACTGGTCTGCGACCTGGGCGCGGCCCATCGGATTCTCAAGGTCTGCAGGCCCGACGGCTACTATGCCTTGCTCGACAAGGACCGGCAGAAGTTGCTCGCGCTGGCGGCTTCCCGGCCCGGACAGGTGGTGGCGCTGCTATTGCGCGACACGGGCAGGGCTATGTCGGTTCGGGAGCTACAGGAAGCTCTGGTGCAGGTCGTAGCGGGTGATGCCTGGGAAGGCTTCTGGACGCGAGCCCGTCGTGAACTGGCCAAGAACCCACATGTCGTGACCAGGACCGTTCCGGCCCGCACGCTGCAGTGGGAGGATACGCCCTCGGCAAAGCCCGCGTCCAAACCCGCCAGAGCGGCGAAGCGCATCAGCCTGGACGTGGATGCGAGCGAGCTGGCCGGCAAGAACAGGTCTGCGGTGCTCGAAACGTACGCGGAGTGTGCCACCTTCCCGGAGCGAAGGCGGTTCCTCAAAGCACTGCTGGAGGCGCGGCCGGGCGACTGGCATGACTTATACGCAGCCGTATTCGTTCAGGGCAAGGACGGCCGCGCACGGGCAATCATTGAGAAGGAGCTGGCGGCGAAGCATCCGCAGCAGTGGCGGGCACTGCTTGATGAGACCCTGACCGGCTACCGGCAGAATCCGGAGGCATTCCTCTGGCTGGTCAGCCATTGCGGACGCCTGGGCGTAGGCGAGCCGAAGGGTGTCGTCATGCGAATCCTGGACCTCTTGGAGTCGGCCGGATACAGGCCTCACTGGAGCAAGTTCCGGGCCGTCCTGGTCGAAGCCGACTACCGGCTGGTGCAGTCGGCTTTGGCGGAGATGGACGAGGGCGAGGCCGAACGCCTGCTCGGGCTCGTCAGCCGGGCGCGGATTCTTGACGGTTACGTGGCCGACGAGATTACGCAGCTGGTTGCGTCCAGGTACCCGAACCTGAGCAAGGCCGCGGATGACAACGTCGTGTATACGACTGCACAGGGACTGGAGAAGGCCAGGAACGAGCTGCAGCAGATTTCCGAGAAGGAGATACCGAAGGTCGCCGAAGAAATCGCGCGGGCGCGAGCCCACGGTGACCTGAGTGAGAACTACGAGTACAAGGCGGCGAAGGAAAAGCAGGGGCGGCTGATGGTCAAGGCCAAGCGGCTGCGTGACGAGGTCGCCCGGGCGCGGACCGTGGGCCCGGCCGACGTTGACACGTCCGAGGTGTCAGTCGGGAGCCGGGTGAAGCTCGACAACGGAGCCGGCAACGCCATCGAGTACTCGATACTGGGTCCGTGGGACGCTGACCCGGACAACGGCGTGATCTCCTACCTTTCGCCTTTCGCCCAGGTTCTGATCGGCCGCAAGGTCGGCGACAGCGTGGAGATGGACGGTCAGCCGTTCCGCATCAGCGCAATCGAACCCGGCTTGCCGTGAATGACGAATTCCGAATGACGAATGACGATTGAAACCCGAAGGAGCAGGATCGAAATCCGGACTTCACTTCGTCCTGGTCATTGACTCGTCACTCGAACTCGGCCTGACATGCCCGTTATCATAAGGGTGGAACCACCCTCGTATTCGCCCGAGTCGATTCGACAAGCCGCTCGGGTTCTGCGTGATGGCGGGGTCGCGGTTTTCCCTACTGAGACCGTCTACGGAATCGGCGCGGACATCAGGTGTGAGGAGGCGGTTCGGCGCGTCTATGCCCTGAAGGACCGCGAGCTGTTGCAGCCGCTGATGGCGCACTGCGCCTCGCCGGTCCAGATGCTTGAATACGTGGCCGATGTCCCGCAATGGGTGCAGCCGTTGATGAGCCGGTTCTGGCCGGGCCCGCTGGCCCTGATATTTCGGAGCACCGACAGGATTCCATCGGTTGCGACCGGAGGCGGCCGGACTATCGGTATCAGGATGGTGGGTCACGCAGTGGCGCGTGATCTACTTGAGGAACTCGGGGCGCCAATCGCCGGGACGAGCGCCAACCTGCACGGCCAGCCCGCGACGAGCCGTTTCGCCGGCATCAGTCCGGCTCTACTGGAAAGGGTGGACGTGGCGCTGGATTCCGGGCTCTGTGGGAAGGAAGCTCCCTCAACCGTGCTCGACGTGACCGCGAGGCCGCCGCGAATCGTCAGGGTCGGAGCAGTCTCAGTTCAGGAGATCGAAGCCGTCGTAGGCCGGGTGGCGAGGGGCTAGGTTCGATTCGCACGTTTGCCAGGGTGGTGTGAAACTCGGGACACGATCCGAATCCTCCGCGGATTCGGTCATGTCCCTCGTCAGTAGCGGTATTCGACTTTGAGCGCGAGGTCGACGCCGTTCTTGTCGACGCCGATTTCCCCTTGGTGGTTCCGGCTCTGCCAGAAGCCGACTGACAGCGATACGAACAGGTCGCGGAGCGCGCGGATTTCAACACCCGGTGCAAGACGGATGGTCTTGTCTACTTCTTCAGTCACGGTGTTAGACAGAGTATCCCAGCCGCGCGTCGGGAACTCGTCGTGCCGGCGCAGGTAGTGCCAGTCCAGCGTGTCCTTGTAGCTCTTGCGCAGGTAGTCGTCGCGGTTGTGGTAGCCGCGGCGGGTGTAGTCGGCCCCGATGTTCACCTTGAGCCACCCGTTGGGAATGACATTCGCGGTTGCGAAGAGCTGGTCCGCGTCCGGACCGAGCGGGTGTCCGAGAGGAGTCAGGAAGTTCTCGTACATGACGTAGTGAACGCGATGGTAGTAGGTGAACGCCGTTATACGGGTGTATTCAAGTCTTGCTTCTAGGGGCAGGTTCGGTGTCCAGTAGGCGCCTGCCTGCAGGCCGACCGCATTCGGCGCTATCTTGAGAGTGTTGAACTCGTAGTTGTCCAGGAAGAGCTGGCCGTAGAGCTTCGTGCGCGGCAGGTAGAAGACCGCGTCGCACCCGATGAGCGAGTTGTCGGTCATACTCGTGTTCGCGGTTGTCAGGAGGATGGGGATGAGCGGGTTAATGAGCCCGCCGAGCTGCCGCGGCTGGAGTTCGTCCCAGGACGTTACGCTCATCATCGCACCGCCGAGCGTGAGCCGGTTCCAGAGCGAAACCTCGAGGCGCTGGGCGGCGAGCCAGCGCGGTTTCATGCCCCAGCGTGACAGCAGAGAGGTGAAGCTTACGAACTTGAAGTTGCGGTAGCTGGCGCAGAGCTGGACGTGGTCGAGCGCCGGTGCGTAGTCGTCGAGCATCACTGAGCCGGTGTAGCCCGGGCCCCATACGAACTCGTCGCGGCCGAGTTCGAGGCGCAGCCAGGGAAGCCGGAACGCGAGGTAGGCGACTTCGGTCTCGAGCGAGATCAAGTCGCGGTAGGGCAGAACCCGCGTGCCCGGGATGTGAAGGCCGGAAGAGTCAGGTGGAATTGATGTTTCGACTATCTTGGGATTCCAGGCAATCAGTTCAAATCGCTCGTAGAAGACGAAGTCCTTGTCCGGCCGGTTGTTGATGACAGCGCCCAGTGACAGTCGCTGCGTGTCGAGGGTCGCACCGACGCGCGAGAAGAAGTCGCAGCGGGCCTCGTCGTTTCCCAGGTCGGAAACCGGAATACGGACCAGCGGATGACGGGCCGGCAGCGCGGGGAGTTCTGAACCGAACTCGTATTCAAGGCGCCTGAGCGCTGCGAGTTGGGCCGGACCGAGCAAGCTCGGGTCCACGTTGCGGGCCTCAAGCAGTAGTCGTACGCACTCGCCGCGGGTCCAGGGCCGGCTCGTGGCAGGCATCGAGTGGATAAGGCCGGACGTCTTGAGCAGGTCGAAGTCATCATACAGCCTGCAGTCAGTAGGCAAGCCTTCGATGCCGGCGGCCGTGGCAAGAGCCACGGCCGCAAGCACTATCAGTCCAGGACGAACCATCGCTACTGGATCATTCCGAGCCAGTCACGGAGCAGGAACTGGAACCGGCCGATGAGGAGCGACATGCGGGCCATGACCGTGTAGCCGAACGAAGCGCCGAACCCCACCATCAGGAAGACGATGCCGGTTTCAGATGCCACCTTCAGAGCGCCTTTGTGTTCCCGGGAGAAGAAGAAGTAGAGCACCGAGCAGACGACGCCGATAAATGAGATGACCGCCCAGAGGAAAACGTCCCAGCGGGCGAAGATGCCGGGGGTGAGGAACGTGCCCTGCATCTGTTTCAGGACGTTGGTCTGCAGCATGGCCGGTATCACCACGCCCGAGGCCCAGCCCAGCACGAATGCCATCGGGAACCGGATGAGCCATGACACCTGTGGTATGAACCGGCAGAAGTAGCAGAGGCCGAGCAGGAGCGGGATGATGAGCAGCAGCTTGCTGCCGAGCGAGACTTTCGAAAGCGGGGAAAGGAACAGCGGGTCGAAGAGGTCAGGGTAGACTGAGTTGTACCAGGTGATCGCTATCGTGTAGCCAACCGAGACGCCGACGAACAAGTGCTCGCAGAACTTGTAGAACGGGTTGTCCCTCCAGAGGAAGGAGAAGATCCCGATCGTCAGAATCGCGGCGATCCAGGTCAGGATACTGGTCGACATATGCATTACGCCCCCCTCTTTCTGGTGGCGAAATAGGCGACGTTGCCGACTATCACCAGCAGCAGGATGATGACATGGGCAAGTGACTGTGAGTCCATGGCCGCTACCGCCGGCATGTAGGCCTTGGAGTAGCCCGCCTTCTGGACCAGCACTTCATACTCGGCCCCGCCTTTCATGCCGGCGAGCAGGCCCGTCATCTGGCCGGTCTGCAGGTACGGATAGGCGTCTGCGGCCGAGACCGCGGTGACCCCCGCGCCGACACGCATGCCGTAGCGCGACTGAGCGTAGAGCAGCCAGTCCTGGTAGCCCGGCGTGCCTGCCGATATGGCGAACACGATCGGGATGTCACGCAGTTGCCGGACGTCGTTCATCATCGGCAGGGAGTCGAGCGGCCGGCCGTAGTAGTCGACCGGGTAGACGTTCTTGATGTTCTCACCCATGCCGAGGATGACCGCGTCAACGCCGGCCTTCCAGCCGAGGAAGACGACGTCTTCGCCGTACTTCTTGCCGAACTCCGGCGGGATTTCGGTCGCCGCCTTGTCGGCAAGGCCGGCACCGGTCACCCAGAGCCCGCAGAGCAGCACCTTGAGGTCCTTGGCAAAGGCGTGGCGCATCACCGCCGCGAGCATCGGGTAGAGCTCGGGCATGGAACTCGGGTCGAAGTCCACCGAGATGAGGATCGTCTTGCCCGCCGGTATCGCGTCGATTGCCTCGAAAAGGGTGCGCGCGCGGGGCCCGGAGGTTACGCCGAGGCCGAGGGGCTTGATAAGTGGGAACATCACGAGCAGGCCTACCACGATATAGATGATGCGCCGGTCGATCTTCAGGAGGTAGTTGAAGAACTTCACTGTTTGCCTCCTCCCAGCCAGCCGCGTTCAATGCCGAGTATGACTTTGAGCGACGTCGCGATTCCGCCCAGGGCGATGCCGAACAGGATGGCCCGTTTGGCGGCCATGTTGGGCACCGACAGCACCCACTCCGCCGTGTCGGGCAGCATCAGCCCCGGCACGCGGAATCCCGTGAAGCCCAGCCAGGCGAGGAGCCCGGCAACCAGCAC
>JAFGRF010000232.1 GCA_016935295.1 Caldifarciminota bacterium
ATGCCCTCGATCGAGTCGGACTGGCCGTGCGCAAAATCATAGGTCGGGTAGATGCACCACTTGTCGCCGGTCCGATGGTGATGGGCCCGCATGATGCGGTACATCACCGGATCGCGCATGTTCAGGTTCGGTGATGCCATGTCTATCTTCGCCCGCAGCGTGCGCGAGCCGTCCGGGAATTCGCCAGCGCGCATCCGCCGGAACAAGTCCAGATTCTCCTCGACCGAACGTCCGCGATTCGGCGATTCGCGTCCCGGCTCGGTCAGGGTGCCGCGGAACTCACGGACCTGGTCGGCATTCAGGTCACAGACGTAGGCCTTGCCCGCCTTGATGAGCTGCACCGCCCACTGGTATAGCTGCTCGAAATACCCGGAGGCGTAGTACTCGCGTTCCTCCCAGTCGTACCCGAGCCAGTGGATATCCTCTTTGATGGCATCAACGTATTCGGTCTCTTCCTTGGTCGGATTGGTGTCGTCAAACCGCAGGTTGCACTTGCCGCCGTACTTGTCGGCCATCCCGAAGTCGATGCTGATGGCCTTGGCATGACCGATGTGAAGTCGTCCGTTCGGTTCGGGCGGGAACCGTGTCTGGACATGGTCGAACCGGCCTGAAACAAGGTCGGCCTCGATTGCTTCCTCGATGAAGTGCCTACTTGTCGGTCGCGCGCCTGTGACCTCTTCTTTCATTTGTCCGCCTCCCTCAAAGCGTAGTCAATCCTCGCCAGCACGCTCTCCCGACCGAGAATCGCCATCGTCTCGTAAAGCCCGAATCCCACGGTCTTTCCCGTCACGGCCAACCGCAGGACATGGATTATCTGCCCGACCTTGATGCCCTCGGCCGCCACGAAATCCTGCAGGCACTTCTCCAGGGCTGCCGGCTCGAACGCAGCCGAGGCTATCACACCGCGGAACTTGGCGAGACAGCCTGCCGCGCCGTATTTGCCCATTTCCCTCGCAAAGGCAGTCGTGTCGCGGGTCAGCTTGTCGTCGTCCGTGAAGAAGTCCAAGTAGTCGATAATATCACCTGCGACCTTGATGCGGTCCCCGGCCGCCGAGACGATTGCCGCGACTTTGTCCGGAGCTGCAACCAGCCCGGCCTTCTCGAGAAACGGCAGGCAGAGGTCCACCCGCTTCTCAACCGACAGCGCCAACATGTGCCTGACCTGAAATGCCATCAGCTTGCCCGGGTCAAAGCTCGCCGCTGACTTGTTCACCCGTTCCAGTGAGAAGCTCTTCACCAGATCCTCGCGGGTGAAGTGCTCGGTCTTGTCATCCAGCGCCCAGCCGAGCAGGGCAAGGTAGTTCACTATCGCCTCAGGCAGGAACCCGGTCTGACGGTAGAAGTCCACCACCACCGGACTGAATGCATCCAGCCCGGTTTCGAGCTTGAGCGCCGCGGCTATCTTGTTCCCGCGCGCCACCAGTTCGGAGAAGTCGCGGTTCTTCATGTACTCGCGGATCTTGCGCTTCGAGAGTTTGTTCCGGCTGCCCGGCTCGGCCACGAAAGGCAGATGAGCGAACCGGGGCAACTCGACGCCGAGTGACTGAAGGATGAAGATCTGGCGAGGGGTGTTGGACAGGTGTTCCTCGGCCCGGATGATATGGGTAATGCCCATCGCGTGGTCGTCGACGATGCTCGCCAGATGATAGAGGAACGTCCCATCCGCCCGCTGTATCACGTGGTCCTGCTCACGCTGCCATTCGAATTCGACCGGTCCCCGCACCTGATCGTCAATAACCAACGTGCCTTCCGTCGGCATCTTCAGCCTGACCACCGACTTCCGTCCTTCGGCCTCAAACCGGACGCGGTCAGCCGCAGTCTCAGCCATCCAGCGTCGGCTGTAGCGGAACACGCCTTCCTTGTTGGCCACTGCGGCCTGCCGCTCGGCCGCTATCTCATCAGTCGTTGCGTAGTCGTAGTAGGCGTATCCGGACTCGAGCAAACTCGCCACCGCCGCCTTGTGGCCATCGACACGCTGCGACTGGAAGTAGGGGGCATTCGGTCCGTCGACCTCCGGTCCTTCATCCCAATCTATGCCGAGCCAGCGCAGCCCGTCGAGAATCGGCTGCAGGACTTCGGCCATATTCCGCTGGGCATCGGTGTCGTCAATCCTGAGGATGAAGCGACCGCCCTGCTGGCGCGCGAACAACCAGTTGTAGAGGGCAGTACGGACCAGCCCAAGATGAAGAGCGCCGGTCGGCGACGGCGCGATTCTGACTCTGACTTCATTCATGCGGAAATCGTTCTCGCGATTCGGACGACGAGAAGAAACGGAGAGGGTGGGATTCGAACCCACGGTACAGCATTACCCGTACAACCGCTTAGCAAGCGATCGCCTTAGACCACTCGGCCACCTCTCCGACATAGGTCCCATAGGGCCTATAGGCCCATTCTGCGAAAGCGGAGGGCGCAGGATTCGAACCCGCAAGACCCATCGCTGAGTCGGCAGATTTCAAGTCTGCTGCCTTACCAGTTAGGCTAGCCCTCCTGCTGGAATCTCCAAGCTGTGAAGATCACCGGCCCTAATCTACGGGAATTGCCCGGCCAAGTCAACAAACTGATACCGCATTCCTGCCCGCAAGTCGTGGCGCTGTCCAATAGTTGATTGACAGGCCAAACCGAAGTCCTATAATCTTACTGACCGCGCCGGACGAGAGTCCGGATAGCGGAGTCTGACGTGGCAACTAACGAACGGAAGTTATACATGACCGCGCCTCTAAAAACGGCGGTCCCTTGGTCGTATTCCCTAACCTCGATAGGAGGCAGCAATGCGTAGAATAGTCATTGCAGTGACCTTGCTGGTCGCAGCATCCTTCGGTCAACTCGACACCCTTCTGACTCAGGACTTCAACGCCTTCTGGCGCACGAACAACCCCCCGCTCGGTTGGCGTATCTTCCACACCGGCGGCGCGCCGATGGGCAACGGCGACTGGAACAAGGACTCGCTGCATGCGCCGTGGGACGCCCATCCGACTCCGTTCGCGGGGATCTACCCGGAGCACCCGATGGACAACACGCCGGACTCGCTGATTTCACCCATCATCGATTGCCGCGGCTACATGAACGTGACTCTGCGCTGCAGCGCCAATTTCACCAACGTCGGGATGAACCCGTACACAGCCCAGATACGGTACTCGGTCGACAGCGGCCATACGTTCCCGTTCGTAGCCAGAGACTACTACGGAGTGACGAGTGGGACGGTCTGCGAGTCGCTGGTTCTGGACCATGCGATGGACGCACCCGGACTGCAGATCGCGTGGGTCTTCTACGGCGACCTCTGGAACATCGACCACTGGTTCGTGGACGACGTCTTCGTGACCGGAGAACACCACCCGTACACCATCCTGTTCTACGAGGACTTTGACTCCACGTGGAGCACGAACAACCCGCCGACTGGCTGGAGGATATACCACACGGCGCCGGGCGACTCGGGCTGGGACGACTGGCATCGCCAGGACGCCTACTCCGACCCGTGGACCAACCACCTTTCTCCCTACCCTGCTATCGGGAGGTCGCTCGTCCCGGACCTCGCGCCTGACTCCATGGTCACCCCGGCCATCAACTGCGCAGGGTTCCGGAACATAACGCTTATGTGCAGCACGTTCTATTCCTACTTCTCGGACCTTCCGTACACCGCCCAGCTTGTCTACTCAACAGACAACGGCGCGACCTGGCCGTACGTGCTGCACGACTACCGATTCAACCACGACTCCGCGCCGGTATTCGAGTATCTGAAACTCCCTGAAGCCAAAGGAAAATCCCAGGTCAGGCTGGCCTGGGTTTATGACGGCGACAATGGCCTCATCAACTGGTGGGCGTTCGACCCCGTACTCGTGATCGGTGACACGAGTCCGGCCTACGACGTGGCCTGCGAGTCAGTGGCATACCCGCTGTACCGGGTTCCGCCCGGGGCCTTCCAGCCGTCCGCCATCTTCCGGAACGTAGGGGACAGCACGCTGACCAACATACCGGTGGTCTGCAGTCTGTACCGCACGCCAAACGTCGGCCTATATCGCTGGACCTCTACCATTCCCAGCCTGATGGTAGACAGCACGAGTCAGGTGACCTTCGCGCCGTCCTATGCTCTACCTCTCGGCAACTACTACGTAAGGGTCTATGCGGACCTCGCCACTGACCAGTCACGGGGCAACGATACGCTCACGCGCTACTTCGAAGGGAGCATGCTCAAAGAACTGAGCTACGACGACAGTATCAAGGTCGACATCAATTCGTGGCCGGTCGGGCACAACGGCTGGGGTGCAATGTTCGATGCGGATACGTTCCCGGTCTACATCGAATCGCTCAAAGTCCGCCTGACCGCACCGACCAACCCCGCCTACAGCGGGTACCAACTCGCCGTATTCCTCGACGACGGCACAGGCAAGCCGGGCAAGCTGTACTACAAGACCCCGGTCCTGTATGCCATACCCGGTGACACGTGGAACTCGACCTTTGTCGCCGGCACCGGCAGACAGCTCGAAATACCGGACGGCAAGTTCTACGTCTTCTACCTGCAGGTCGGTGAGCCTCCGGAGTGCCCGTACCTGGCATCCGACGGCGCCCGCGACCCGCTGGCGAACTACTGGAAGTACCGCAGCGGGGTGATGACGCCGGATTCGTCGAACGGCGACTTCATGATCCGCGCGATGGTGAACCTCAACCCGGTGACCCACGCCCCGGTTGACATCCGTACGCTTCATGTCGAACAGCCACTCTACGACTTCGTGCAGCGTCCCTTCGACGCGCCGATAACGCCCAAGGGGCGGATCGAGAACTTCGGCACGACTACGGTGGCACCGGTCACGGTCGAGTGCGACATCATCGGCAACGTCGGCGGGCTGTACTATACCAACATCCAGACGCTCGATTCCCTCGCGCCGGGACAAGATACGCTTGTGACCTTCGCGGACTGGACACCGGTCATGGCGGAGCGCTGCTCGGTCATCGTCAGGGTGCCTACGGACCCGGTCCCGCAGAACGATGAGAAGCGGTTCGCGGTCGACGTGCTCAAAGGTGCCCACACCGGCAGGAGCCCACTCGGCTACGACTGGATAGACTCCGACACAATCGGCGGCCCGACCTACTCCTGGATCGATACGGCCGGCTTCTACAAGGTCGGTGAACTCGGCGACAACAACTACTACGTTGTCCCATTCGAAGGGGGAATGCACTTCCCGTACTACGACAGCACCTACGACAATGTGTTTGTGTCGGCTAACGGCTGGGTCGCGCTTGGAAACACGAACCCGGGCGGTGATTTAGACACGGTGGCCATCCAACTCCCGACGCCCAACGTTCCCAACCGCTGCGTCTACGCCTGGTGGGACAACCTGGCAATGGGATTCCAGTGGGGCCACGGCAACCTCTTCTACCGGTGGTACGGCTTTGCGCCCGACCGGTATATGGTTCTCACGTACATGGACGCAACCAGAGTCGGCGCCGACACATCCAACGGCATCTCCTTCCAGTTCATTTTCCACGAGAATGGAACCGTCATCTGCCAATACAAGGATGTTGAGTGTGGCGACCTGAACTACGACAACGCGAGGAACGCCACTATCGGTCTCGAGGACAAGCTCGGGACCGACGGCCTCTGCTACCTGTACGCCAGGCCGCCCCTGTCCGGCGGAGTGAACCCCCTGGTCAATCGTCTGAGTTCAGACCGGGCCATCAAGTTCTTCCCGGAACGGCTGGACGCAGCGGCGCGCGTCATCGTCCGACCAAAGAGCTACGAGTTCAACGGTCCGATAACGCCGCAGGCGTTGATTCAGAACGTCGGCACGGTCTCCGACTCTATCCGCGTATTCATGCACCTCGGCAATTTCTATTCCGACAATATCCTCGTCACCGGGCTGGCTCCCGGCGACACGACAACAGTCTTCTTCCGTGACACGATCCTGCCGATGGGGTCATTTGTGGCAGCCTGCTCGGTCCACATGGTCGGGGACGTCGACCCGTCCAACAACCTGGTCACCAAGTCAGTCAACTCTTCCACCTGGACCCGCAGATCCGACATCCCGCCGTCCTGGAACAGACGCAAGGTGAAGTATGCAGCCCTCTGCTACGCGCCGAGCACTAACAAGCTCTACGCGATGAAGGGCAGCAACCGAACCGACCTCTGGGTGTACGACGTCGCCACCGATTCCTGGGATACGCTCAAGCCGATGCCGACCGGGCCATCCGGCCGACGGCCGCGCGAAGGCGTCCATTTCACCTTCGACCCGGACCATGGGACCTTGGGCCGAATATGGGCGATCAAAGGTGGTGGCAGACCTGACTTCTACTACTACGACATCGCCACGGACACTTGGGTTATCAGGCGGAACATGACCGTCACCTACCGCGACTGGCCCTACTACAACCGAAGCTACCGCGCGCCGAGAAGGGGCGCGGCGATTACCTACGTGGCCGAATCCGGTGCTCAGGGATCGGTCTACGGCATGCCGGGCAATGGCACGAACTACTTCTGGCGCTACGATATCGCCAGCGACTCCTGGTTCTATCCGCACGACTCGGTCTACGCCCAGTACCAAGGCAAGCCGTACTGGAAATACATACCACTGGACATCCCCGGTGGACCCTACGGCAAACGCTGCCGGTACGGATCCGACATGGCCTATCTCAACGGTATCGTCTACGTGCTCAAAGGCACGAACACGGTCGAAGCCTACGGCTTCTCTCACATCTTGAACGCGTGGTCCGATACCCTGGACATGAATTCCTTCTACGGGATGTACCCGCGACGCCGCGTCAAGAACGGCGGCTCACTCTGCGCCCTCGGTGACAACCTCTATGCGCTCAAAGGCGGCAATACGCAGCATTTCTGGCACTACAACTTCGCTGCCGACTCCTGGAGGCGCAGCACCGACATACCGCTCGCCGCAAGCGGCCGACGGGTCAAGCCCAAGAGGGGCGCGGCGCTGGCCGAAGCCGATTCGACCATCTTCTGCCTGAAGGGTTCGAATTCCTACGAGTTCTGGGAGTACTGCCCGGCGACCGACACCGCGCCGGTCTTTGTCGTATCCCAGCCGGAACGCGAGGGCGTGATGGCTGGAGTCGACGGCCTGGACCTGTCCAAGCCCTGGCTCACGGCCTATCCAAACCCGACCCACCTCGGTCTGAACATCAGCTACAACATCACAAGCGCCGCACCGACCCGTCTCCGCGTCTACGATGCAACGGGCAAGGTCGTAGCCGACCTCTGGAACGCAACCCGGTCGCGCGGCCAGTATGTGAAGCGCTGGAACGGGCTGGCGACCAACGCCAAGCATGTGCCGGCGGGAATCTACTTCATCAAGCTCGAGAGCGGCGACACCCGCCTGACTCAGAAACTCGTGATCCAGCACTAGCCGCTGGCAACAAGACACCGGGGCGGGCAACTTGCCCGCCCCGGCTCTTTCTCTGGAATCCTAGCTACTGACTCTGCCTAGAACTTGTACCAAAGATAGACAGCGAGGACCACCAGCAGTACGGCGACGGTCGTCACAGCGAATGACAACCCGAAAGTC
>JAFGRF010000024.1 GCA_016935295.1 Caldifarciminota bacterium
ACGTGTGTGACAACGGCGGAGCCGGCCGAGTCGGTTGCACGATTGCCGACTCGGGTGAACGCACTCAGCCGGACGCCGCTGCGCGGGTTGGCCGGGAAGTCGCGGGAATCCAGTACCACGCCGGTGCCGGCCCAGGCCACGTCGGCGCTCGCCCGGCTTGGTACATCGATGAAACGATCATAACCGGTCTCCAGGCTGACCGTGGTCCAGACGGCCGCTCGGGCTTCGGCGGCAAGGGCCAGGTCAGTCCGGGCCGAGGTCGTATCAATCGTCTGCTGCCACGCGCTCGCCGTCACGTCAACCGGCGTCCCCAGCACCCAGGGCTCGGTGTAGCTGACACGGTAGCCGGTCCGCCCATAGGCCGACTGCCATCCCGCCTCCAGTCTGCGCCCGGAGTCGAACAGGTTGTGAAACGAGATCTGCGCCAGACCGGTAAGCCTCTTGTCGGCCGGCGAATACCCGGCGACGCCGCTCGCGGTGTTGACCCGCCGGCCCGTGACCCAGAACCTGACTCCATACCCGCGCGGGTCACTGACGATCGCCTGCGAATCCACAACCGCCAGGCCGCTCTGCTCCAGGCTGTGGCGCCACTGAGCCGCTGCGGTTGCCGAGTAGTCGCCGCGCGAGAAGCCGGCAACCCGCTCGAGCAACTCCGGCTTCGTGACAGGCTTGCCGGCGAACTCCAGATAGCCGATCTGAACCTTGGGGCCGGTCTCGACTTGGAACTCCGGGTACACAAACCCGCTCTCCTGGACAAGCGCCCGCGGGGTCACAACCGCAAAAGGGTACCCGTTATTCCCGCAGACCGACAGCAGTGACGCCGCGGCCCGGTCTACGACTGCCTTGCCGAACCTGGTTCCGCGACCGGGAAGCAGACGCGTCAGCTTCTCGGCAGACACACCCGAGTCCGCGCTGATGCGCCACCCGCCTATGCGTGCCGGCTGACCAGTCTGAATCCTGAAGCTCACAGCAACCGAGTCGCCGTGCACCGACGTGTCGGCGTCGACCTGGACCGAGAGATAGCCGGCATCCGCCAGTTGAGACGCTATCCGCGCACTTGCCCGATCCAGTGCCTCCTCGTCCAGCAGGTCACCGGGGAGCAGGCCCGACACGAGTCGGAGACGCTTGTTCTCTGGGCTGACGGCCGTATCGATCCGGGAAACGGTGAGGGGCCCGGCAAGTGCGCCGGCTGCCCATCCGACCAGAATCACAAGGGCCGCATCATGCACCATGCGCTACGCATCATGCATCATGCGTCAACTCATGAAGAGATACTGACGCCACACGTCGGGCACTTCACCCAGACTGGCGATGGCGAAAGTGAAGTAGTGCGGTTTCTTGGGCTTGCGGCGCAGCGGCATCATCGCCTGGGCCGGCGTCATGTTACCCTTGCGCGAGTTGCACTCGGTGCAGGCGCAGACCAGGTTTTCCCACGTATCGGTGCCGTTTGAGGACCTGGGGATGACGTGGTCGGTGGTCATAAGCACTCCGCGCCTGCCGCAGTACTGGCAAGTGCCGCCATCCCGGCGCAGCACATTCCGCTTGGTCAGCGGCACCTCCCGCCGTTTCACCCGCACATAGTAGTTGAGCCGCAGCACGCTCGGGAGCCGATACTGCATCCGCACAGTCCTGGCGGCATTGCCCGATGCTTCGAGCATCTCGGCCTTGCGCGAGAGCACGAGCACGAGTGCACGGCGGGCCTTGCAGACCGACAGCGGCTCGTAGTTCTGGTTCAGCAGCAGCACGTGCCGGTCGAGCATCGCTCCGTTCTACTCTCTGACGAACAACTCCCGATCGACTGCCTGCAGCTGCTTTTCCACGTAGTCGGTCTTGGCGCTGGCGTAGTCCTTCAGGCTCGGGTCTGACAGCGCACGGGCATAGTGCGATTTGGCTTCCTCGTACAGCGACTTGGCCTGCTTCAGCTTCGCGGTCGGGGTCTGCGTGACCAGCTTGCCTCGGGCCTGGTCGGCCGAACGCTGACGGATGTCGCCCAGGTCGACGTGCGCCTGCGCGTTGCCCGGGTCCGTCCTGAGTACCTTCTGCAGGACGTCCTCGGCCGAACCGTAGCTGCCCTGCTTCATCAGCGCCTCGGCCTTGTACACGAGCGCGGCCGTGTTGTTCGGGTCCTTGGCAATCAGCTTGTCGAACACCCCTATCGCCTGCCTGGTCTTGCCCCACGCCAAGTACACCGTACCGAGACGCAGCGCGGTCTGGTCGCGGTTCGGCTCGCTCTGGAGTATCGTATCAAGCTGCGCCGCCGCCTTGTCATACTTCTTGAGCTCGATGCAGCAGTCGGCCAGCTTCTCCCGCAATTCCCATACTTTGGGGAACCGCTGCACCAGCGGCACCAGCGCGTTCACCGCGTCGGTGTAGCGCTTCTCCTTGTACAGGAAATCGGCCAACAGCCGCTGGACGCTCACCTCGTCGGGGAAGCGCTCCATCGCCGCCTGTAACAGCCGCTCGGCCTCGGCCATCTTGCCCATTCTCACGTACACCTCGGCGGCGCCATTGTACAGGTCAACCAGGCTGGAATCCTGGGCAAGACCTTCCAGGTAGACGGCCAGGGCTGCGCTGTCCTTCTGCATGGCGAGAAACAGGTCGCCGAGTCCTTCATATGCCTTGGGCTTCTTCGGGTCGAGTTTCAAGGCCTTGCGGAAATACTCCTCGGCGGCAATCGGGTCAAGCATCTTCCGATGAGCCGTACCGATGGCCACGTAGACGTCGTAGTAGGTCGAGTCGTAGGACAAGGCCCGCTCGAAGTTCTCAAGGGCCGACGGATAGTTGTTCTGCCCGAAGTAGCTGGCGCCGATGCTGTAGTACTGCTGAGCGGAGTCGCGCTTCGCCTTAAGCTCCTCCTCGGTCACCGGTTTGACGGTCTGGCTCGGCGCGCAGCCAACCAGCGCGGAAAACACTGCCGCCACGACCGCCGCAGCGACAACGGACAGGGCCTTTCTCGACATGTTAAGAGCTCCTTTGGATAGATGACACTAGTCAGCCGTCGATCGGAAACGCGCTCTCGCGCGATGGAGCCGACGGGAGTCGAACCCGTGACCTCTTGACTGCCAGTCAAGCGCGCTCCCAGCTGCGCCACGGCCCCGATCACAAGCGAAGTAAGTTTTACCCGAATTCGCCTGAGTGTCAAGGAAGCGCGGGCAAGGTCATCCGCAGATTGCGCAGATGAAGGCCGGAGTCCTATCCACAGATTGCGCAGATGATGCAGATTCCCGAATTGAACCACGGATGGACTCCGGAAAACGGGGACTGTACCGCGCGTCCTCGCGCTGGGGACACATCCGCGTCGCGTTCCTCGCGACGCTCCGTGGACGTGTCCCCTCCCCGGGACTGTCCCCCGTTTTCCGCAGTAGCCAGCCGGTACCAACAATGAGCGTGCGATGCGGGCGCATTGCGGCCTCAACCTCAGCCTCAACCTCTGCCCTCGATTCGGTCGGTCAAAGCACCCCACATTGCACGTCGGAAAGCGTCGGTCAAAGGATCGTTCACTGCGTAGCGCACTGCGTCGGCAACTGCGTCGATGACTGAATTCTGCACTCAACCTCAACGTGAATCTCAACCTCTATCTCGACCTTGACCTGAACCTCAACCTTAACCTGAATCCTCAATCGTACTCGTCATTGTTCGCGGCATTGGACGGCGCATTGTACCGGAAAAAGCACCGGTCATTTTGTGGTCCAATCTGTCTTCAACCGTATCGGCAACTGC
>JAFGRF010000233.1 GCA_016935295.1 Caldifarciminota bacterium
CATCAAGGTTTGCAGGAATCGCTGCATAGGCTGACGCGGCCAACATCATTCGATGTTGCCGGCATCCTGATCTAGGGATTATGTAAAGTTAATGTGGAAAAACCCGAGGGCACCTATGAGGCCGGGACGGGCTGTTTGCCGGTTGCGGATTGGTAGACCGCGGCCAGGGTCTCCCCTGCGCGAGACCAGAGGTAGTTCTCCCGGATATGATCGCGCAGGCGGGAGTCTTTCTTGCGCGCGAGGGTCTGCTTGATGGAGTTGCGGATGGATTCTTCGGACGCCGGCTGAAGGTACGCCGCGAAGTCCCTGAAGTACTCCTGGGTGCCGCCGTACCGCGTGATGCAGATTTTGGCGCCGGCGAGCCCGGCCTCGAGCGCGGCCAGGCCCGGAGTCTCGTAGAGCGACGGCAGGACAAAGGTGTCGCAGGCCGCATACGCCGATTCGAGTATGGGCGAGTCCGGGGCAAGGCCGGGAATGACCTTGATGTTCGGGGTCTCGGCCACGAGCTTCATGCACTGCCGGGCATATCCGGTCTCGGACACGGGCCCGATGATCACGGCCTGAACCCCGAGCTCTTTGACCGCCTTGAGCATGGGGAAGACGTTCTTGCGCGCCGGGCCGACGTGGCCGACGTAGAGGACAAAGTCCTTGAGCCCGTATTCCTTCACAAACAGTTCTGGGGAGGCTTTGGCGAACCTCTCCTCCACGCCGTTCGGCAACTCGTGCATCTTGTCACGCGATATCCCGAACCCGCGGGCCAGCATCTCCATTTCGTCCTGGGTGTCGGGCAGGACCAGCTCGGCCATCTCGCAGAGTTCTTTGCAGAACATATGTTCGGTCCAGAACCCACCGCGCTGCCTGACCTTGCCGGCAATGCCGACCGCGGTCGCCACCCGGGCCGGGTTGTGGCGCGAGTAGAATACCGGGGTCACGATGAGCCGCATGCCAAGGCCGTGGATCGACCGTCCCAGGTGGTAGGTGCCGACGTGTGAGCCGAACAGGTGGAAGAAAGCGTACTCCTTCAGTTTGTAGCGCTTCCAGGGGTCGAAGAACTCGACCTCGTGCCCCAGCTTTGCGAGTTCGCGCGCCAGCGCTCGCATCTGCACTTCTACCCCGCCGCCGAGTACGGTGATCGCGGAGAACGAACCGAAAAGAACCCTCAAGGCAAGGTCCGAATGACGAAGCTCGAGTGGCGATTGAAATCCGAATGACGAAGGACGAAGGACGCTTCCTTCGACCCGAACCGCTGAGGTGAGTGGTCCGTGACGGTGTTGGCCATTGGTGGTGGCGAACTATAGCCTAGCCGCGGTGCCCCTGCAAGTTCTTTCGAACTCGGCGGTTGAGGCTTCTTGCCTGAAGCAGCACACTGGACTTGCGGCTTTGGAGGACTCTCTGGTCAAACGGGACAGGTTCGGGCAAGAGTTGCCAGTTGAGATCGGAAAGCAGGTGCTCACCGGCTCGTACGGGCAGCAAGACATACCTTCCGTCTTGCTCAGCTACGACTGAAAGGTCTCTATCCTCCTGTTCTGCTGTGACTTTCAGCACTTTGCCTGAAACGCTGGCGTCCCAGATGAAGCGTTCGCGGCGCCGCCACCATCTGGCATAGCTGGTCATGGTCGTTGTCGAGCCGCACCGCTCCTTGCCGTAGGTCAGAACGTCGGCGAGCAGATCTTCGAACTGGGCGATGCGTTCAGGATGGTCATAGAGAATGCAGGGCTCCTGCCGCGCAACCTGCAGGTCAACTACCTTTCGGAAGTAGGCTGCTATCTGCTTCTCGCTGGCCCGGGCCGCAACCAGCCTGCCGATGCAAACAGGATGGACCGGCACCTGCAGCACCCTACTCAGCCGGCCTCGGACAACCGGCCGGAAGGGCAGGTCGTCGTAGGCTGAGCAGAACTCGGATGAGTACTCGAACCCGAGCTCTTCGAAGGCGCGGTTCAGGTTCGGGCTCCATTCGCCGAACGGAGCCACCACGCCGCAGGGAACAATGCCGGCCTCGCCCATCGTCTCCTTTGCCGCACGGAAGTTGTCGAGGTTGCGTTTGTAGTCGGGATAGACCGTGTGGCGCAGGCAGTGGAGTTGGATGTCATGACCCTGGCGCACGAGGCCGGCAAAGAGGTCGAGATGCGCCTTGTGCGCTCCCACGTTCACGAACCAGCTGAACTTCATGCCGACCCGCTCGCCCAGCCGGGCTACGGCTTCGAGGTTCTTTCTCGGGCCGAAGTCGGTATCGACCCGGAACGCGAAGGCGCTCCGGTCCCGGCCCGGAACCGAAGAAAGGTGGACGTAGGGAAGACCCTGGTGAGCGAAAAGCAGCCTGAAGGAGTTGCCGACAAGCCGACGCACATCTCCCCTGCTCGTACGCGCCACAGTGTCGTAGGGCAGGCGTGGAGTGTCGGCATAGAACTGCCTGGGTGCGGACCCAGTCACGCCGAGAACGCTGCTGACCTCGAACGGAAGTATGATGCAGAAGCCGCTGCCAACAGGAGCCGCGACGATCGCCTTTGCGCCCGAGTCGGTGACCCCGGAGTTCGCACCAGAGAGGATGGTCCCGCGCGTCTCGGCATCGATAATCCCGAGGTTGCGAAAGAGCGGCGAGTCGCCTTCAGGTGCTACCCAGCGCACGCGTCGGTGCATGGGCTTGAGCTTGAACCAGGCCGCAACGGCGTTCCCGCCAGTGGCAAGGAGCCCGGCGCCGGACTGGATGTGTTGCCAAACCTGCTGGGCAGCTGTTCCTTCCGGTTCTTGGTTTAGTACCACGACCGTTCGGCCAGCAAGACGCGGGCCAGGACTGAAGCTGACACCCTCTTGCCGCAGGACTTCAGACCAGTGCACGTCGTCTGCCCAGAGGGTGATCATCCGTTCCTCGCCAGTCCGATATCGTCGGCTGTTATGCCTCTGAGTAGGAGTATGAAGACCGAGTAGGTCAGCGCTCCGAATCCGATGCACCCGACCAGGTTCATGTCACGCAGCAGGAAGACCACGATTGCCATGGCCGAGACCGCGGCAATCGGCGCAAGAACCCGCAGGTCGAGCTTCGGTCTCACCGCACTGAGCAGGTCTCTGCCCATCAGCGCGAGGAGCACTAGTTCACCGGCAACGAGCGCAAGCGCAGCACCGAGCGAGCCGGCGAGCGGGACTGCCGCGAAGTTGAGCACAACTGCGGTGCCCACGCCGATGGCTGTGTTACTGAGGAACCGCCGTTCTCTGCCGACCGCAAGCAGGGTGTAGCCGGCGAGGCTGTTGAACATGCTGAGCGGCACGAACCAGACCATGACACGGAGAATCGGGTATGCGGTTGCGTAGCCGGAGCTGAACACCGTCTCGAGTAGCGGGCGAGCAAGGATAGCCGCGCCCACGCAGAACGGGATGCTCAACGCGAGGACTATCCGCGCGGCGGTCCCGACCAGCTCGGGCAGACGGTCGGGTCGGTCTTTGACAAAGCGCGAAACCACCGGGAAGAACACGGTGTAGAAGACGCGATCAAGGGTCATGAGGAAGAATACCAGCCGAAAGGCGCTGTTGTAGATGCCGGTCTGCTGGAACGTGGCAATGAGCCCGAGCAGAACCAGGCCGATATTGACGTGCACCTGGGTGAGCAGCGAGGCGGCGCCGATAGGCCAGGCCGGCCTGATGAGCTCGCGCCACCTCAGACAACCGAGGCGGAAACGGGGCAGGCCGAACCGCGGCACATAGTTCACGAACAGCACCAGTACGCCGAGCAATGTGGCAATGGTGAATGCGATCGGTACCGAGAGAATGGCCTCGGAGTCCCGGACCAGCACAAGTGTGAGCGCGAAGTAAGCGCAGTTGGTGACTACCCGCGAGACCGAGACAAAGCCCATCTTCTCGGAACCGATGAATACCCACTCGATCAGGAGGCTCTGGGCAATTACAGCCAAGGAGTAGAGCAGGAGCAGCCATTTCACGCTCGCCGGCTTGGGAAGAACTACGGCAATGAGTACCATCACCGCGGCCGCGACCAGGCCGAGCAGCAGGCGCAGGGGCAGGACGCTCCCAACCAACTCACGGGCCTGCGAGCGGTCCCGGGCTACCGAGCGCGTGCCCACGGTCACCAGGCCCAGGTCGGTGGAGACGACACCGTATGCCATCACTGCCGCGGCAAACCCGACCTCGCCGAAGCCGTCGACGCCGAGCCGCCGCGCCAGCACCGCGGTCGTGAGAAATCCGAAAATGCGCGAGGCCGCCTCGCCTGCAAAGAGGTAGCCGGCATTGCGAACCGGGCCTCTCATCGTGCGAGCCCCGCGTAGAGGTCGAGCAAGGCCTTCTCGGCGATTCGCCAATGATAGCGAGCGAGCACCGCTTTCCTGCCTGCCTCTCCCCTGTTCCGGCACAGGCCGGGGTCGGAAAGGGCCGCAATCATGGCTGCGCCGATGCTGTCGGGTTCCTTCGGGTCAACCAGCCAGCCTGAATCCGCCTGCCGGACCACCGGCCCGATCTCGGGAAAGTCGCTCGCAATCACTGCCAGGCCCGAGCCCATGAACTCGAACAGCTTGTTAGGCTGGCCGGTGAAGTCGTTGCCCCGCTCGGGCTGGAAGAGAATCAGGCCGGCAAGGCAGGGGCGGAGCGCCTCAAACATGGCAGCGTACGGAAGCGAGCCGAGGAACTCCACGTTGGGCTCCATCTTCTCGGCGCGGATGTACTGACGCGCCCGGCCTTCGATGTCGTCGCGCGGGTCGAATCCGCCGATGACCTTGACCTTCACTTCAGGGAATCGGCGTACCACCGGGGAAAACGCCTCGAGCAGCAGCTCAAATCCGCGCGGTTTGGAGATGAGGCCGGTCCAGGCAAACCACGGCTTCCGTTCCGGAACCGGCTCAGACAGCAGGTCGAGCGGCGGGTAGTTCGGCACCAGCACCGGCGTACATCCCTGCTTCATGAAGCGGGCGGCCCGGGTCAGGTTGGTTTCGATAATCGCATCGGCATCCCGGCACGCCCTTGACTCGAGCCGCGTCACTGCCAGCCAACCCAGCCAGCGGACCATGAGTGACTGATCCTTCCGGTCGAGCCGCATGCGCGGGAACCACTCGCTCGATTCGTACACCACTCTAGTGTCCGGCCGGCGCCGCTTGAGCGCGAACCCGGCCCTGAGGGTCCAGGGATCGAGACATTGGTAGATGTCGCAGGATTCGCCTGCAGCCGCGCGGGCAATCGTTCTGATCAGTTCGGGCTTAGGCCTCTGGGTCTTGGTGATCAGCCTGACGCCTGACTCGGACCGCACCTCGTCCCGATCTCCGAGCCCGACTATGCGCACGTCGTAGCCGGCGCGTGCCAGCGAGACTGCCTCCCGGTCGAGGAAGCGGCTGTAGCGGGCAGGATGTGAGGTCGTCGACAGGCAGACCCGCAACGGTTGCCCGGACTGGCTCAAGACGGCTGTTGCTCTGCTTGCGAAGGCGCGGGCTGCTCGCCCGGCTCAGCCGGCTTCACCGGCGGCTTGAGCTGACCCAGCGCGCGCAGGCACTCCCGGGCCGTGTTGGTGTGGATCTCACCGGTGTCCTTGGCGTCGAGCGCGTAGCCGCCGGCAGTGACCGGCGCCACCGGGATGCCGCGTTTGTAGCAGGCTTCGATGACGATGCGGTCGCGGAACGCGAGGCCGCGCTTGGTGAGCCGCAGCGCCCCGAGTTGGTCGTACTTGAACGGGTCGGCCCCGGCCACGTAGACAACGAGTTCGGGCTTGTGCTGAGAGAGAATCTTGCCCACGATGTTCTGCAGCTGCTCGATGTATACGTCATCACTGGTCTCGTCGTCCAGCCCGATGTCCAGGTCGGACCGCTCCTTGACCGGATAGAGGCGCTCCTGGTGAATGGAGAACGTGAACACGTTGGTGTCGCCCTGGAAGATGCGCGCTGTGCCATTGCCCTGGTGCAGATCGCAGTCGATGACCGCGGCCCGCTCGATCAGCTTGTCGTGCTGCATCTTGCGGATCCCGACGGCGATGTCGTTGATATAGCAGAACCCTTCGCCGTGGTCGGCAAAGGCGTGGTGGAATCCGCCGCCGATGTGCATCGCGATCTTGTCGTCCAGCGCCATCCGGCACGCTTCGATGGTGCCGGACGCGAAGAGCATGAAGCCCTGCACTACCTCGGAGGTCAGAGGCAGCTCAGAGTGGACGGTCCGCGGGCTCCAGCGGAGGTTGAGCAGGTCTTCGACATACTCCTTGGTGTGCACGAGCTGGATGTCATCGATGTTCGGCTCAGGCGGCTCGACGAAATCGAACGGGACTGCCTGGTTGGTGGCAATGAGGTTGTCACGCACCATCGCGTACTTCTCGGTCTGGAAGACGTGCGCGCCGATATCCAGCTTGTAGCGGTCGGAATACACGAATCGCATCAAGGGTCCTTTCGGTTCACGGTAGCGCCCCGAAATCAGGGCGGAGAATTATAGGTTGTCAGTTTCGACTGTCAAACCGCATGGCGCCGCTGCCGCTTCTCCAGCAGGGACACAAAGGCCTCGAGCCGGGTCACGACGCCGGTTTCGCTCGAGTGTTCGTCCAAAGACAGCGGTAGATAGGCGATGTTGTTGTCTCGCGCCGCCTTGGTCATTGTCGGCTGCACCACTGTTGCCGGCATGCAGCCGAACGGGTGCACGTGAATGACGCCATCGTATCCCTGCTGAGCGGCGAGCAGCAGGTGGCCAACCGAATTCTGGTCCTCGCCGCCCACGCAGTAGCGCCAGTACGGGGCGCTGAGCCTGCGCATCTGTATGATCTCGGCCTTGTTCAGCCTGAAGCCGTGGAAACCGATCCAGCGATGAGAGGTCAGGAAAGGATCCACGAGGACTCCCATCTCCCCCATGCGGGCGATGACGTCGAAGTTGATGAAGGGCTCGATGACGCAGTAGCTCTCCCCCACGAGCTTGACGCGCAGGATACGCGTCCTGCCGTTCTGAGGCAGCGCGCCGAACTGCGCACGCGCCGTGCTGCGAATCCGCGTAAGGGCCGCCGGGCTTGATGTCGTCCGGACTTCCTGAATGAGCGTATCGAACAGCCGGCAGCAGGCTCTTGCGTCGCGGGCATTCGGCAAGGCCTCGCGGAATCGCGACTCGACTTCCTCGACGGTAGTGGACTTGAGCCAGCCGTTCCGGAGAGCCCGCGCACTGCTCAGAATCGCGGACGAAAGCCGGCCGTGGTTAAGCGCGATTATCTCGCGGGCGACCTCACCGATCCGTTTCTGGCGCAGCTGGAGTAACCGGAAGCGATATCCCTCGTCGCGGAGGATTTCGGCCTGGAGCTGGCCGTAGTAGCCGAACCGGCACGACCAGGACCCGGCCGGATAGATGATGACGTCCGCGCCCGCATCCAGGGAACGCACCATGTTGCCTAGCGTCAGCTTGAAGGGGACGCACATCGACTCCGGAGACAGACGCGCGCCGATTTCCAGGGTCTCGCGGGTCGTCTTCGACGGGACCAGGACTTCGGCCCCGAGTGCGCGGAAGATCGCCTCCAAGGCGATCGGCGCCGTACCCATGTATGGCACAGCCAGCTTCATTTCTTCCTCATTCGCAGCACGTCGACAAAGGATTCAATCCGCGTAACGAGTCCCGCCTCTCCGGTATGTTCGTCCAGCAATAGCAGTATGGTCGGCACGCGATGCTTGTGCACGGCGGCACGGTGGATGATCTCGTTCGTCACCGCGCCGGTTCCGCACGCGAAGCTGGCCACCAGCAGCATGCCGTCTACCGCCTCGTGCTCCAGCAGCCGGCGCGCGGCAGCCAGCAGCTCGATTTCGTAGTACCAGTTGAGGGCGTCATCTTCCTGCGTTTCCCTTGTTACCTCGGCGTCGGACGGGAAGATCACGACCGGCTGCCCGCCTGCATCCCTGACTTTGTCCAGGATGTCGAGGCTGAGCCCCGAGTCATACAGCAGATACGAATGGCCTACTACCCCGACCCTGACTGCTGATTCCGGAGCCGCCCGGCCGTTCGCGTCCCTTCCGAACATGTGGAGCGGCGAGCCCTGCTGACGGGTCTTCTGCGTTGTGGCTTGAGCAGCCGCGCTCGCACACCTGAACGCCCTGCGGGCGTCGGTCTGGGGAACGGCGCCGGACACGGCAGCGCACCACGCCTGCTCGTCAGTCTGGATCCGCTGATCCAGAACCGGCTCGACGACCATGGGCAGAGAGTCGAACACGGCCCGAGTCAGGTCGGGCAGCGCAAGCGCCTTGGGACAGCCAAAGAAGTAGTCCTTTCTCAGCACTGAACAGACGATCCGGGGTAGGAGGATGGCGTCGACCTTATCCTTCAATATTGCCACGTGACCGAGGAAGGCCTTGGCAGGCAGGCAGAGCTCCGAGGGTGAAAGACGCACGCCATGCTCGATGGCTTCCCGGTTGGTCGTGGGCGAAAGCACTGTTTCCCAGCCCAGCTCCAGGAAGAAAGTCCTCCAGAAAGCGTAGTGGTGGTAGGCATGCAGGGCGCGACAGACCCCGATTCTTCTGGCCAAGGTTGCACATGATACGGAATCAAGCGGCGGGGTCAATCCGGAATCCCGATTGACACCGGCACGGGTCTGTCTACACTAGCATGTGCTCCGCTCCCTGGTCCTGCTTCCGCTGCTCATACTGACCGCATGTCGCCACTGCGTCGGCGGCAGAGGAGTTGACGCGAGCCGATCGATAACGAGGTTCGTCGCCGCCGATGCTCCTCCGGTTGACAGCGGGCACTATGCCGGGCCGCTTCGGATGCTCTTTCCCGACCACCCGCTGGCAGTCAAGGCCGCGCCTCTGCGGGCCGACGCAGAATGTCACGAACAAGTACTGCGCAGGCTGGTGCGGAGCCGCATCTCAGCCAAGTCGCCACTTGAGTTCCAGTTCATGTATGTCGCGCAGGACTCGCTGAACAGCCGGCTCGTCCTGCGCTACTTCGCGCGGGCCTGGGACCAGACCGAGTTCGCCGGCTGGCAGGTCCAGCTCGTCTATACGCTTCCGGCGCTCCGGCCCGAGCGAGCCTACGTCCAGACACTGCCGCTCGAGTAGCCGACCGCTTCCTATCGTCAATCCCCGCCTGTTGCTTGACTTGCCGGGCGGTGTGGGTTACGATTGCCCGTTCCGGGGCGTGGCGCAGTTGGCTAGCGCACCAGCTTGGGGTGCTGGGGGTCGCCCGTTCAAATCGGGTCGCCCCGACTGCAGACAGGGCCCTGCCGCAACAGGCAGGGCCGCTTGTTTCAAGCCCGGCTACCGCTGCCCGTCATCACTCGGTCTCGGAGTGGGGCCTCGTTCAAGTTGACACATCACGCGGCCAGCGTAACATCTTATAGAGGCATTGGATTGGGCCGTGCAGCGGATTCTCGTGGCACACCTGGCTCCGAACGCGGTCACGGCCGCAAGATGCAGTTCGATGTCGACGTAAGGAGGATCGATGTCCAGATGGTTGCGACTGGCGGCTGCGGCCGCGGCAGTGGTTCTGTTGATTGGAACCGGATGCAAGAAGAAGAATTCCGCCCCTGATATCCCGAGCATCCTGGGCCCGAACAGCGCCCGGCCCGGGGATACGTTGACCTTCCGCTTCAGCACGACCGACCCCGACGGCGACAGCGTGTCCTACATGGTGTCGTGGGCTCAGGGCGAATCGACCCCGTGGTCCGCGGTCGTTGCGAGCGGCGTCGAATACGCCCCGACACATGTCTACGCGGACTCCGGGACGTACTACGTGAAGGCCAAAGCCAGGGACAGCAAGGAACTCGAAACCGAGTGGACCGACTCGGTGAGGGTCAGGGTCGGATCGTTCCCGCCCAATGCGCCGCTCAAACCGACGGGTCCGACTTCATGCTCGACCGGAATCGCCTATACCTTCAAGACCCGGGCGAGTCACCCGCTCAACGACAGCGTATCGATCCAGTTCTACTGGGGATTCGGCCCCGGCGACACGTCCGGCTGGGGTCCGATGGTCAAGAGCGACGAATTCTACGAACAGATACACACTTGGAGCTTGAAGGGGACGTACAAAGTCGCAGCCCGCGCCCGGGATGTCGCCGGATTTGAGTCGCCGTGGTCTGAGTCGCTCGCCGTGGCCGTAGACACGGCGCAAGGGCCCCCAAGAGGCGAACCACGCGACCTGGTCCTTGTCGCCGACTCGCCGAGCGACAGCACGGTCAGGCTGACATGGTCGAATGACTCAACCCCGACTCGCTACGTGATTCTCTTCCGGCAGGTGGGAGCCGCCAACTACGACTCCATCGGCTGCGACACGCTGTTGTCACGTACCTTCGTCCACAACCCGAACCACCACACCGGATGGTACAAAGTCGCGGCCGTGTACGATACGGCGCGGATGACCTCGAGCGAGACGCGGACCACCGTCCCGGTGGCGAACACCGCGCCATCGATCCCGGAATTGAGCGCCGCCGGCGATACCGGCTACTGGTGGAAAAGAAGCACAGGCAAGGCGTTCCTCTACACGATGGACACCACCGCCAACGTAGACTCGGTTGACTTCTACATCACTGACTTCAAGACGGGTTTTGCCGGCC
>JAFGRF010000234.1 GCA_016935295.1 Caldifarciminota bacterium
AGTCCATGGCCGGCTTCAGTTGGAACCCCGATGACTGCGTGATGGGGATGCCATCGGTGTTGAGCACCATGCCCCCGGTGGTCACCCGGGTTCCGTAGATGTCATAGTTGCCGTTGCGGTAGTCCTGCCATACCACGAGGTATTCAGCTCCGCCGAAGCCGAGGGCAGGATAGCTCTGGCGGCCCACCGCATCCGAGATGGCGATGCCGTCAGGGTCAAGCACCGTGCCGTCGGGACTCACCCGCGCACCGTAGACGTCAGGGTCTTGCGGGTCGTTGCGGTAGTCCTGCCATACCACAAGGTAGTTCGTCCCGTCGAACACAAGGCCGGGGAAGTACTGCCACTCTGCCGCCTGCGAGATGGCAAAGCCCTGCGGGTCGAGCACCGTGCCGTCCGGTGTCACCCGCGCACCGTAGATATCGGTGTCCCCGGAGCGGTCGTCTTCCCAGACCGCAAGGAAAATTGGTGCCGTCAAAGCCAAGCGCAGGAGTGTACTGCCCTCTTGCCGACAGCGAGATGAGCAGACCTGAAGGGTCGAGCACCGTGCCGTCCGGTGTCACGCGCGCACCGTAGATGTCGGGCTCGTTCCGCTTGTACCGGCAGTCCTCCCACAGCACCAGGAAGTCCGTGCCGTCAAAGCCCACGACAGGCGACCACTGCGACCACTGCGCCTGCGGCGCGATGGCGATGGCGGCGCTGTCAAGCAACGTGCCGCCGGGCGACATCCGTCTTCCGTAGATGAAGTAGTAGGCCGGGGCGAGCCCGTGCTCCTCGGACCACGCCACGAGGTAGTTCGTACCGTCAAAGCCGACCGAAGGACGCGCCCCGTGCGACTCGGGCGCGATGGCCTTGCCGGCCGGGTCCAGCACTGTGCCCTCCTGAGTCACCCGCCCTCCATAGATACCGATCACCGGAGGTGTAACACCGGTGTTGATGTCCTGCCACACGACAAGGTAGTTCGTGCCGTCGAATGCAATGTCGGGAGACACCTGCGCGTACGCCCGCGTCGAAATCGACTTGCCCGAGGGGTCGAG
Source organism: Caldifarciminota bacterium (assembly GCA_016935295.1). Lineage (GTDB taxonomy): Bacteria > Hydrothermota > Tepidihabitantia > Tepidihabitantales > Tepidihabitantaceae > UBA2258. The sequence goes on from JAFGRF010000234.1 coordinate 1,035, forward strand.
TACCGTACCGTTCGTCGTGACCCGCGTGCCATAGATATTGGCCTGGTCCTCGCCGTTGCGGTTGTCCTGCCACGCCACGAGGCAGTTCGTGCCGTCACAGGCGACAACCGGAGTGAACTGGGTTCGAACGGCGTGCGAGATGACAATGCCGGCCGTATCAAGCACCGCGCCCCCGGTCGTCACCCGCGCGCCATATATGTCGGTGGAATCGAGGCCGGTCCGGTCGTCTTCCCAGACAACGAGGAAGTCGGTGCCGTCGAAGGCGACGTCAGGATTCCGCCGGTCGTTGCTCGACCGCGCGATGATGATCCCGGAGGGGTCCAGCACCACTGCCGCGGGCGTCACCCGTGCCCCGAATATATCGAAGACATGACCGCGGCGGCCGTCGTCCCATACGACAAGGTAGTTCGTACCGTCAAAGGCGATGGCCGGATGCCCCTGCTCGTACGTAGCCTGCGAAATCGTGAAGCCTGCCGGGTCGAGCACCACACCCGCCGGTGTCACGCGCGCTCCAACGATATCGGGGTAGCCGCCGCCGCGCTGGTCCTCCCAAACGACCAGATAGTTCGTGCCGTCAAAGGCGATGGCGGCGTTGGACTGCGAACCCGGCGCGGGCACCAGTGCGTTGTTGGTGTCGAGCAGGAACTCGGCGCCCGGTAGCATGTCCTCGCCCACGCCCGGTTCCTCGGGACCTCCGGTTATCGCTTGTGATGGGAGCCCGTGATTCTCCCTGCCCGGGACAACGGACGAGCCGCTCGATCGTGAGGTGCTGCCCGGGGACATGTCCCGGCAAGTCCGGACCTGCCGGACCACGCCCTGCGGGTCGAATCCGGGCTCAGGCTGGGCTGAGCCAAATGCGTTCAGAACGCAGACCATCGAAACCATTATGCACAGTCTCACCGGAACCTCCTATCCTGCAAGGATGCTGCTTGCGTCAGACTGCGGTCCGCACTTGTTGCGACGAGGAGAATCGGCAAAGGAAACGCGCACAACAGCACCTTCGGGCTCACTGCCCGGTTGTAGGAACTGGAAAGCAGGCGTTCCCGAACACTGACAACAACAGCTTCCATACGTCCTCCGGCGTATCTCCGGAATCCACGGAAAGCAGCGTCGTAGAGAGGATGCGGCACGCGCCGTTCCCCGGCGGCGCTAACAGGCATATTATCTCTTCTGCCCGCTCAATGTCAAGAGACAGCGCCGAGAGCAATTGTGAGCATTCTACCGGGTCTAACGTCTTGTCAGGAAGCAACTTAGCTCGCCCCCCCCCCTGAGGCGCACGGTACGGTTGACACGCACCACAGGCAAGGTGAACGAGGTGCCTGTCTCTGAGCACGAGGCATGGTCCTGTTTCTGGCGCTCGCCTGCTCTATTCGGCAGCGGCCGGGCTTCAGCGCAGGCCCTGCGCAGACAGGACGCGAAGCCGCTCGGCCGCGCCCGGGAAGCGCGGGTCCTGGTTCAGCACCTGCCGAAAGACGACCCTGGCCTCCTCCGTCCTGCCCAGAGCCTGCAGCGCCACGCCCAGACTGAACCGTGCTGTCACGTCGCCGGGCCTTGCCTGTAACGCCCGGCCGAGCTCGACGAGGGCCGAATCCGGCCTGTCTCTGAGCACGAGCACCTGTCCCAGGTTGCTGCGCGCCATCACCAGGTCCGGCTGCAGCTTGAGCGCGGCTCGGTACGCGGCCTCGGCCCCGGCCAGGTCTCCGGACTTGAGCAGAGTCACGCCCAGGCTGTTGTGGGCCAACGCAGAATTCGGGTCAAGGGCCAAAGTCCGGCGGTAGGCTTCGGCAGCGCCGGCCAGGTCGTTCTGCTGTATCAGCACGTCGCCCAGGTTACCCCAGGCAGCAGTATCGGATGGCGCAAGCTCCAGGCATCGACGCAGTTCCCTGGCCGCGCCCTGCCAGTCACCGGCGACCTGCAGATCATGGGCGAGTTCAAACCTGGCCGTCACGTCATTCGGGAACTGCGCGACCATGGCTTTGCTCAGGCTCAGCTGGCTCCGCCATACCGGCATGGAAGAAGCTGCGAACCACCCCATCGCGCCGGAGTAGAGCAGCGCGAGCACGGCCAGGGCCTTTCGCCAGCGCCGGACCGACACTGCGAAGGCGGCGATTGCCAGCACGGTCCCGACGGTCGGCAGATAGAGCATGCGCTGCGAAAGGAATGACCGGCCGGGCGGGAGCAGGTCGCAGGCCGGCAGGATGGTCAGGAGAAACCACAGGCTGCCGATTCCGACCGGAGTGCTGCGATACCGTACCGCAGCCCAGACCGCTGCGGCCAGCGCGACCGCAGCGACGATGGTCGGCCAGCCGAACGCGCCCAGCGCCACCGGGTCGAGGAAGAAGACGCCGCGGTCGAACGGGAATAGTGACATGAATGCGTATCGGCCGAACGAGTTGACCGCGAGCATGAAGCGAAGCCCGGGGCCGGCTTCGCCCCAGCCGGGCGCAGGACCCGTGAGTACCGCGGCCCGTGCGACCAGATATGCGACCACTATTGCCCCCATCGTGCCGACCAACAGCCACGCGCGCCCGCGCTGGGCGGGCCTGCGCAATTCCGGCAGCAGTACAAACACGGCCAGCGCCGGAAACAGGAGGGCAGTTTCCTTGCACAGCAGGGCGGCTGCAAACGGCACCAGGGTCAGGCCGAGCTGCATGCCCGTGGGTCGGCGCCGGAAGCGAAGCAGCGCGAGGAAGGCAAGCAGGAAGAAGAGCGCCATCATCAGGTCGGTACGGCCGGACACGAAGGCCACGGATTCCACGTGCGCCGAGTGCAGGACAAATGCCAACCCGCCGAGCAACGCCGGCCAGAAAGAGGCCAGCATCCCAACCAGCACCAGCACCACCAGCACCCCGACCGCGCAGTTGAGCAGCACGTTTGTCAGGTGGAAACCGAACGGCCGCATGCTCCACAGCCTCAGGTCCAGCCAGAAGCTCGATATCACCAATGGCCGATAGTAGGCGTGTGGCGAGAGCCCCTGGGTCGAGCGCCAATGCGTGTAGCTCTGGCCGAAGAACCCGAAAGGCGTCGAGGCCTGCAAGTCCTGGTTCTGGACAATCAAGGTCATGTCGTCGGAGACAAAGCCGTAGTTCAACGTCGGCAGGTACAGGAGTCCCGCCAGCGCCACGATGCCGGCGGCCAGTAGCACCAGCCGCGGCTCCGGCCTGCCGCTCTTCACGGTTCGCTTCGGCGCCATCGCTTCTACATCATCCCGAGCACCGCGCCCGTGTCAAGCGGTCTCGACCACCCCAAGCGGACACCAGAGCCACGAAAGCACGAAGGACACGAAGCGGATTGGCGCAGAATGCACGAAGTCCGTTTCAGCCCGTTTTCGTGTCTTCGCGCAGACTACTTCGGATTCAGGGTCTTTGCCGGCGATTGCGCAAGGGACGTCCAGCAGGTAGACTAGATGCCCGTGCCTGATACTACTCGTTTCCTCAAACCGGAAGTCGTCGCCAAGCTGAAGGGCATCGACCTGAAAGCTCGGCTCGTGGTCGAAGGCTTCCTCGCCGGGCTCCATCGTTCGCCTTACAAGGGCTTCTCGGTCGAGTTCACCGAACACCGCCCGTACATGCCGGGCGACGAGCCGAAGCGGATTGACTGGAAGGTCTACGCCAAGACTGACCGCTTTGTTGTCCGTGAGTACGAGGAGGAAACCAACCTGCGTGCGTACCTCGTACTCGACGCATCCGGCTCCATGGCCTATTCCACCGGCGAGGTCTCGAAGCTCGAGTACGCAGGCATGCTGGCCGCGAGCCTCGCCTACCTGCTCCTGCACCAGCGGGACTCAGCCGGGCTCATCACCTTCACGGACAAGATAGACGCCTACGTACCGCCGCGCAGCACCCCGGCCCATCTGAATGCACTGCTGCGCCAACTCGCGGCCGCCAGGTCGGGCGGCGACACGAACATCGCCGGCACTTTCCACCAACTGGCCGAAAGGGTGAAGCGCCGCGGCCTCGTCATCATCATGTCCGACCTGTGGGACGACCCCAAAGCCGTGTTGACCGCGCTCCGTCACTTCCGGCACAAGAAACACGAGGTGCTGGTCTTCCACATCCAGGACCCGAACGAGCGCGAATTCGCGTTCCGCAACCCGGTTGTGCTCAAGGACATGGAAACAGGCAGAGAGATGACGGTGGACCCGCGCGTGTTGCGCGAGCAGTATCAGAAGGACTTCGACGGCTTCTTTGCGACGTTCGAGCGCGGCTGCCGCGAGGCCGCTATTGACTACCACCGGGTCACGACCGATACACCTTTCGACCGGGCGCTGTTCTCGTACCTCGAACGCCGGAGCAAGATGCGGTGAGTAGAAACTCGAAACACGAAACTCGAATGACGATTGAAGCCCGAATGACCCAAGCTCGAATCTCTGACCGCGACTCGGCGCTCGGAGTTTCGTCATTCGTGCCTTGCGCATTGATTCGTCATTGGCCTCAGCGGCCCCTGTCGGACAGTGCGTCCTTCGTCATTCGGACTTCAGCCCTGGTGCGCTAGTGGGCTTTCTCGCGCCGTCGCTTCTCCCCCTCGCCGCTCTCGCCGCCATTCCTGTTGTCATTCACATCCTGAGCCGGCTGCGGCTTAAGCGGGCCGAGTTCCCGTCGTTGCTCCTGCTTACAACCGTCAAGCGCGAGCGGTTCTCATGGCTCCGACTCAAAGAACTGCTGCTGCTCGTGTTCCGCACGCTCGCGCTGCTCGCGCTGTTGCTGGCTCTTGCCCGACCCTACGTGCGCCATCGCCTGCCCGGGCTTGGACGGACAAACGACCTGGTTGTGATACTGGATGACTCCTACAGCATGGGGCGGGCGTCGCAATGGCAGAGAGCTCTCGCGGTATCCAGGGGCCTGCTCAGCTCACTGGGCCCGGGCCGCCGGGCTGCCCTGCTCGTTGCGAGTCAGGCCGGTCTGTTCAACTCCTCCCTCCTCTCTCCTCCCTCGTCCTTTCTTCCCTTGCTCGACTCTCTCAGACCTTCATGTACCGAAGCGGTACTGGAGCCCGCGCTGAGACGTGCGATGGAGCTCGCGGAACCTGCACACGCCGACATCGCGGTGGTGACAGACCTGCAGGTGAAGGCGGTTCCCTCAGACTGGCGGCCGCCAACCGACGTACCGGTCACGCTCGTCTCAGTCTCTGGACCCAACGCCAACAACGCAGGCGTGACACGGGTCTACACCGAAGACCGGTTCCCGGTCGCAGGCCAAGCTACGCGCATCAAGGCCGACTTCGCGAACTACGGACCCCATCTGGCAACGCGAACGGCAATCCTGACCCTCGATGACCGGCGGGAAGAACAGGCTGTGACCATCAAGCCGCATGCCTCGGCCACGGTGACCTTTGAGGCGGTTTCGGCAGACTCCGGCTATCATGTCGCTGAAGTGGAACTACGCACCGATTCGCTGGAAGCGGACAACACGCGCTGGCTCGCGTTCCGCCAGCCGCGGCGCATTCCGGTGCTGGTCGTCGAATCGCCGGCAGTCCCGGCCACGTATCTTGCCGACGCCCTGGGCGCAGACTCCTCATCGGTCTTCAGCCTGACCAGGATAGCCGCACCAGAATTCGGCCGCTATGACCCACGCCGGTTCTCCACCGTTGTCGTCACTGATGCTGCCGCGCTGAGCCGTCCGGACTGGACCCGCCTCGGGTTCTTCCTGCAGTCGGGCGGTTCGGCCCTGGTCATGTTCGGGAATCCGCCGTCCGATTCTCTGCTCCTCGCGGGCCGCATCCGGTTTCTGGGTTCTGCCCGGCCGTCGGGATTCGTCTCGGTTGCATCGGCGGACACAACCCATCCGGTTCTGGACATCCTCAAACCGGCCGACTTGTCGGTGGCCCGCTTCTTCGCTCATGCCCGGCTCGAACGGGCCGGAGGACGGGTTCTCGCCCGGCTGTCAGACGGCGAACCGCTGATAGTCGCCGCGGACGACGGCCGGCTCGTTACCTGGGCATTCACCGTCCTGCCCGAGTTCACCGACCTCGTCTTCAAGGCCGCGTTCGTACCGCTGCTCCATCGAACCCTGCTCTACCTTGCCGGCGGAGGCCTCGTTGCTGACTACCTGGTCGGAGACACCATCCGCGCGCCGGTCGTGGGTGCCGGCCCTGTCGCGATATCGACGCCGGACGGCCGCGTTGTCATGGAGCCGGAGATGGAAGCAGGTCGCCCGGAGGTCGCAGTCGCCCGGACCGGACTTCCCGGCATCTACCGTGTCGACGAACGACCGTATGCAGTGAACGTCTTCGCCGCCGAAGGCGACCTGACTCAAGTTCCAACCGGGAAACTGGAGAAGCTGGGCTACCGGGTCTGGTCCGCCTCGGACAGCCGCCAGTCGCCAATCGCCAATCGCCAGTCCTCTGACCTGTCTCCGGTTCTGCTCTGGATCGCTGCCCTGGCCTTCGCCGCGGAACTGCTGCTGCTCGCGCTGTAGGGGAAGCTGACAGGTCTGCCCGCTAGCTGCTAACTTGTTTTACAGCAGGACGCCGGTCCGAAGGTAGTTGACGTAGCGCTGGAAGATTGTCTCATCCTCCAGCAGCGATACGCGAGCGATAATCACGACCGGGCCTTCGGCGGTAACCTTCATGCCGTAGGCAGTGCGCCCCGGCTCGCGCACCGTGAACCCGGCGTCGTACACCTCCTCAGCCTTCTGGTATCCGCGGCCGGTCACCTGCTCCAGGAACCACGCGAGGTTGTCAGCCACCACGGCCAGCGCCTGGTCTGGAAGGATCATTTCCCGGAAGGGAACCCTGATGACCTCGCCGCCGGTCGCCCGCGCGTCTACGACCTCGGCCCGGTCCGAGTCGACGAACTTGCTTACCAAGCTGAGTGACGATGGGTCCATGTGCTGAGAATCTAGCGGGAGGGGCCGCAGAGTCAAGAGACGGCAGCATCGCAGGGACAGAAGTCCGAAGCAGGAAGCTCGAATGACGACTCAAGTCCGAACCCCCAATTCGTGCTTGCCCGTATTCGAGCTTGATTCGGATTCCGAGCTTCGTCTCAGCGTCCTTGATGTCTGGCTTCTGACAGTGCGGCTGTCCTGCGCTTTGTGTTTTTGTGTCTTGGTGGTGAGAATTCGCCTCCGGCGGTCTGCCTTATACCTTCACCCTTCTGACTCGGGTCCATACTCGGTTTTGTTTGGCCTTTGCCTTCCGACTTGCCCTCTTCTTCCGGACTTCTGACATCTAGCTTCTGACTTCGTCTGCTGTCGTCAAGCTCTGCCCCATCAGGTGGGCGTAGACCGCGGCGTTGCCGACCATGTTGGCTATGACCGAGTACTCGTTGGGCTTGTGCGCCTGGCCCTCGTTGCGGCCCCAGACAACGGCCGGGATTCCGCGCCTCCGGAAGAGCGCCGCAACCGTGCCGCCGCCGATGCCCCGAGTGAACGGCTCACCTCCGTAGACGTCGCGGACTGCCTGCGCCAGCATTCGGACAATCGGCGCGTCCGGCGACGTCGGCGGTGCCGCCTGCGCCATCTGCACCGGCTCGGCCTTGATCTCGACCTTGAACTCTACGGCGACCTCGGCGGCGATCCGCTTGACATCTTCCATCAGGTCAGTCAACTGATACTGCGGCAGCACGCGGCAATCGAAGTAGAACACGTCCTCGGCCGGAATCGTGTTGATGTTCGGTACGTTCTCCTCTTTCTTGGTCGGCTCCATCGTCGAAACCGGTGGCGAGAAGAGCTTGTCCTCGGCGTTGTACTTGTCATGCAACTGCTGGTCGAGACGCAGCAGCAGGTTGGCCCCGGCCCGGTGCGCGTTGTTGCCGTGATGGGGAGTCGAACCGTGCGCCTGTCGGCCACGGGTGGTGAACTTCACCCAGGCAATCGACTTCTCCGCGACCTCGAGCAGAGTGCCGGCCTCGTTCCCGGCATCAGGCACGACCACGAGATCCTCGGGCCGGCAGAGGTCGTGGTTCTCCAGCAGCCAGCCCACTCCGTAGTCCGAGCCGTTCTCCTCGTCCGCGACCAGCATGAGGACGACGTCGGTCTGAGGGACCATTTTCAGGTCAAGCAGGGCCTTGACCGCGTAGCACGACGCCACCATCTCCTGCTGATTGTCCTCGGTGCCGCGGCCGTAGACGCGGCCATTCTCCACCCGTGCCTCGAACGGGTCGCTCTGCCACAGGTCTCTCGGCCCGGACGGCACCACGTCCACGTGCGTCATCAGCCAGAGCACGGGCTGCGGCTTCCGGCCCTTGAGGCGCGCGGTCAGGCTTGGCCGATACCCGGACGGAGCACGCTTGTCCGGCGCCCGATACTCGGTGACCTCAAGCCCCCAGGACCGGAGTAACGACGACAGAAACTCCACCTTGGCCTTCTCCCCTTCGCCGCCTGATACGGGGCTGACCGCCGGCAGCGCTACCAGCCGGCGCTGCATCTCCACCATCTGCGGCTCCAGGCCGGTGATTTGCTCTCTGATTCTCTTGAAATCGGCTTCGTTCCACATAGTTGCTCCTTTGGCGCACGGCCTGGTCGGTGTGACAAACGGCTCGCACTGCCGCTCTTGCCCCCTATCATTCTCCAAAACGTGCTGCGAGTCAAGCCGGAACTGGTTGACACCTGCCTTCCGGCTACTAACATTCTCTGATGTCTCTACTGCTCCGGATCGTCACGCAGAATGTCTCGCTCAAGATCCTCGCCCTGCTCATCGCCTTCTTCTTCTGGGCAGTCGCGGTGCTCGACCGCACGTACGACGTGCGGGTGGCAGTGCCGATATCGGCAGCCAAGCCCAGCGGCAGACAGGTTGTTACCGACATTGACGCGAAGAACACCATGGTCACGCTTGAAGGCAAAGGCCGGGACCTGCTCGGAGTGAGGCCCCGGCATCTCACCTTTCAACTGGAGGTCCCTGACGGCAAACTGGGCACTCGCCAGCTTCAGCTCTCTCCGGCCGCGCTCAAGCTCCCGCCCGACGTACGTGTGCGCGCGCTGGACCCGGACAACGTGGAATTGAAGCTCGGCGCCGCCTCAAGCCGCAAAGTCCCGGTGCAGGTTCCGACGAAAGGACACGCTCCCAGCGGCGTCGCGCTGTCGGTCAACGACCCACCCGCGCAAGTGAGTCTATCCGGCACTGAAGAAGACCTGAGAGCTGCCATGCCGGTACAAACTGAGACCCTCGACCTTGCGACCGTGAACGCACCCGGTCGCCGCCGCCTCCAAGTCATCCCGCCGGACGATGCCCGTTATTCGGTCGAGCCGGAGTCGATCGACGTGGTCATCGAGTTGGAGAAGGAAGTTGCTCGGATTTTCCTCGGGCTCCCGGTCGCGCCGGTCGGGATCGACCCCCAGCGGATCGAGATGGACCCGACCGAGGCGCAGATTGCGGTAGCCGGACCGGCATCCAGTATCAACACCCTCAAGCACACGGACATCACTGCCCAGGTGAGGGTCTCGGGCCTTGTGCCGGGCGACTACCAGCTCGCCGCCGAAATCACGCTGCCGCCTGGTTTCCACCTGGTGAAATGTGAGCCGCAGCTCTTCGACGTAACAGTCAAGTAAGCGCCCGACCACTTGACCACCAGGCCACTGGACCACGCCTCTTCGGTCTGCCTTGGCATCGAGACGTCGTGTGACGAAACCGCGGCCAGCGTCGTCAGGGGTCGGGCCACGGTCCTCTCCAGCATCGTCTCATCGCAGATGGTACACGCCGAATACGGCGGCGTCGTGCCCGAACTCGCGGCCCGCGCCCACATGCAGGCAATCGTCCCCGTCATCGAGGCCGCCCTCTCCGCATCGGGAGTCTCCTGGTCCGAGCTGTCGCTCGTCGCAGTAACAAGCACACCGGGACTCATGGGCGCGCTCCTGGTCGGCCTGCCGTTTGCCAAGGCGCTGTGCTACAGCCTAGGCATACCATTCGTCGGGGTCAATCACATCGAGGGCCACATCTTCGCGCTGCGGCTCGAACACCCGGAACTGGAGCCGCCCTTTCTGGCGGCGGTGCTTTCTGGAGGCCACACCGAACTGCTGGTGGTTGAGGACTGGTGCCGCTACCACATGCTCGGTTCCACGATTGACGACGCCTGCGGCGAGGCGTTCGACAAGGTGGCCAAGCTGCTCGGCCTGCCCTACCCGGGCGGTGCCGAAGTCGAGAAGCTCAGCCGGGAGGGACGCGAGAGCATTGAATTTCCCGTCCCCGACGCCGGCGGGTTTGACTTCAGTTTCTCCGGCCTGAAGACCGCTGTGCTCTATCACCGCCGCGACCATCCCGACACGCCACGCGCCGACGTGGCCGCATCATTCCAGCGTGCCGCGGTCAGGGCGGTCACCGGCCGCATCGAGCAGGCGGTCCGGAAAACCGGATACCGAAAGGTCGGCGTGTCCGGCGGGGTCGCCGCCAATGGCTATCTCCGGGAACGCCTGACCGAGCTGGCGCAGCGTCACGAATTCAGACTGCTGGTTCCGAGGCCGGCGTACTGCACCGACAACGCGGCGATGATCGCCGCGGCCGGTGCCGAGCGGTTCGCCCGGTTCGGTCCGTCATCCCTCGACCTGCCCGCCGCCGCCCGCACGCCGCTGGCCTGACCGACATTCCCGGCCCAACACCGGCCCCGGCCTGCGTCCGTTCCTCGTCTGCCGACTCTCGTCACAGCCGTTCCTTCCCATTGCGCCAAGCACGCTCTAGCTGCTCCCGGCCCAAGTACGCCACGCGCCGGCGCTGGACCATACGCTGAGCACGACGCCAAGTTCGGAGCCGAACCCGGCACTGAGGTTGGCATTCCAGGGTTCACCTGCCGGTTCAACCGTCAGTTCATCTTTCGATTCACTTCAGAGCTGAGCCGACAACTCACCTGACGGTTCGCCCGACGAATCATCTCCCGTCTTAACTCTCGATTCACCCGACGATTCATCCTGGAGCTGACTATACGGATGATATGCCTGTTGAATCACCCGCTCATCCCTCAGTTCAACTCTCGGCTGAACTGCAGAATCAGTCATTGGCTCAACTGCCGGCTCAGCAGGAGATTCAACGTTCGGGTCAACCCTGAGTACACTTCACGGGTCAATAGGGGGGTCAATGGGGGGGTGACCCGGGGGACGCCAATCTGAGGCCCATGCCGTAGCGGTTCCGGAGTAGACTAAGACGCTTATTTTCAGAGTATTACGCAGTCAGAGCCGCTGACTTGACTGGGAAATGCATGTATCGTACACTGAATCGCAGCGTCTGCCAGCCCAGGCGCTGTTCTGAGGCGCCGGAGGGCGCCGATTACGACCGAAGGCCAGAGCCCAGGCTCGGAGCGAGCTTGGGCACGGACCTCGGACTCGGGATGGTAGAAAGGTCAGGTACCAAGTACAAAGGGAGGAACAAGATGAGTGACCCGGTGAAGCGGACCGAACGCTGGATGGTGAAATACAACCTGGAACGCGTGAGCAAGACGCTCTCCGACCTGCAGGGGAAGATGGCCGAGCACTACGCGGCCGCGATGGTCGGGCTCTGCGCGATGGAGACTGAAGTCAAAGCGGTCATCAACGCCGCCGGCGTCTCGACCTCGCAGTATGTCCCCTACCTCAACTTCGGCCGGCAGCTCTACAAGGCGAGCAAGCAGCGTGGTATCTCGGGCGAGAGCTTTGCGATGGCGGCCCAGGTGCTCCTGGACAAGTGGGCAGCCCGCGGCTGCGACCCGGACGTCCTAGCCAAGATCAGGACGGACGTCTTCGACATCCCGGCTCCGAAGTCGTAGACAGGGCGACGGTCAACCCGGTTTGCAGCCCCTTCGGTTCACTGTAACCTGTGAACTGGAAACTGGCAACTCGCGGCGTAGCCGCGTGACGTCTTCGACATCACCGCGTCCAAGCCGTAGCGGCTCAAGAGAGACTGCCCGCACCGACGCGGGCAGCCTGCGCAGGGACATGACCCAATTCAGCCCGGGAATTGGGATCGTGTCCCAAGCCTGAGTCTATTCGGCCAGCGTCACCTTTCTACTGAAGCGAGCGCGGGACATGACCGGATTGCTGACAATCCGGATCGTGCCCCAAGCATCTGCGACTCGGACTGATATCGCGTCCGCACCGAGGCCTACTCCGTCAGCACGACCTTTCTGCTGAAACGCTGGTTCTTGCCTATTTTGCCATTTTTGCCTATTTTGGGGACACTTTACTTAACTGGTCCGGGACCGCGGCTTGGGACCGCGTTTGCCTGGCGCCAGAACCCGACCGATCCTGGCTTCGAGTGACTCCACGAACTCCGAACTGCCTA
>JAFGRF010000025.1 GCA_016935295.1 Caldifarciminota bacterium
ACAAGACCCCGGCCGGCAAGCTGATTTCCCGGGTCGAGAGCGACACCGAGGCCATGAAGATGCTGTTCACACGGACATCGGTCGTGCTCGCGCAGAGCGCGTTGATGCTCGTGGGGATGGGTGTCATTATGGGCGTGACGAGCCTGCGGCTCTTCCTGCTGGTGCTGGTGCTGCTGCCGCCGTTTGTGGTCGCGTTCTGGGTGTTCCAGAAGAAGGTTAGACCGGTCTACATTCAGGTGCGCCGGACGGTTGCCGAGACGAACAACCTCGTCAGCGAGGCACTCAAGGGTCTGCCGGTGATTCAGGTTTTCTGTCAGCAGCAGCGTTTTGCGCAGCGGATGGATGATCTGAACCGGCTGAAGTACCGGGGAGAACTGAAGGCAACGATTCTCTGGTACGCGGTCTGGATGCTGGTTGACTTCGGCGAGGTGCTGGGCATGGGCCTGGTGCTCGGTATCGGCGGGGTGTGGGCGCTGCAGGGGCAGATCACCATCGGTACGCTCTTCCTGTTCGTGTCCTACATCACGCGGCTGTTCGGGCCGTTGCGCGCCATATCCGACCAGATCAATGTCATGCAGCGGGCGTTCGCGTCGGCGGAGAGGACGTTTCAGGTTCTCGACCAGGCGCCGGAACCGCCCGGCATTGCCGTGGCGGAGCCGTTTCGACTGAAGGAGGCGATTACCTGCGATGGCCTGAGCTTTGCCTACGACGGCCAGAACCTGGTGCTGAAGGACGTCAGTCTCGTTGTGCGCAAGGGTGAGAAGGTGGCGCTGGTCGGCGAGACCGGTGGCGGCAAGACATCGATCGTGAATCTGCTGATGAAGTTCTACCTCGCCCAGTCGGGCCGGATCCGCTGCGACGCCGAGGAGATCGCGACGATGGACAAGCACCGGCTCCGGTCCGCGGTCGGCTTCGTGCCGCAGGACGTGGTCATGTTCCCGGGTTCGGTGCTCGACAACCTGCGGCTGTTCGACGATACGATAACGCGCGAGCAGGTGATCGCAGCGGCCCACCGGGCGCGGATCCACGATACCATATCGCGGTTCTCGCAGGGGTACGACACGGTGCTGACCGAGGGCGGCGTCAACTTCTCGCTGGGCGAGCGGCAGCTCCTAGCATTCACCCGGGCCCTCGTGCGCGACCCCGAGATCCTGATACTCGACGAGGCTACGTCATCGGTGGACCCCCACACCGAACACCTGATTCAGGAGGGGTTGGAGGAGCTTCTGAAGGGCCGGACCGCGATCATCGTCGCTCACCGGCTCGCGACGATCCGCATGGTCGACCGGGTCCTGGTTATCCATAAGGGCCGCATCGCCGAGGAGGGGAGCCACCACGAGTTGCTGGCGAAGGACGGCATCTACTCGCGGCTCTATCGGCTGCAGTACGTCGGGGATGCGGCATGACGGCCGAAGTCAGAAGGCAGAAGGCAGAAGGCAGAACGCAGAAGGGCGGCAGTCTGCGGATTGTCTTCGAATTCTGGCGCCGGCGGCCGGGCTGGGCAATCGGGCTGTTCGCCGGCACCGTCGTCGTCACCGCAGTCTCTATAGTCTTCCCCTACATCCTGCGGATAATCGTCGATGGCATCGAACGCGGAGTAACGCAACCGGAACTCGTCCGGCTGGTGCTGCTACTCGTCGGGTTCGGATTCCTGCGCGTGGTCGGCGAGGTCCTGCTGCCTTTCTCACGCGCCCGCATCAACGAGCTGTACCAGTGGAAGGTGCGAAGTGATGTCTTCCGGCGGGCACTGGACATGGGGCACACGTTCAGCGCCGAGTACCCGACTGGTGACGTCATGGAGCGGCTCGACCACGACATGGGCGAGCTCTCCTGGTTTGCCTGCTCCGGGCTGTTCCGGTTCGCGGCGGCCGGGCTCACCGTTGTCTTCGCATTGGTTGTCATGGTGCGGATGAATCCCCTGCTGACGTTGGTCACCGTGCTGCCCCTCGGGCTGGCCGTGCTCGTGTGGCTGAAGCTCGGGCCGCGGGTCTATTCGTGGTTCATGAGGTGGCGCCAGAAGATATCCGAGATCAACAACCAGCTCGAGGCTGCGTTCACCGGTATCCGGCTCGCCAAGTCCTACAGCATGGAGGAGAGGCTGGGGCAGAAGTTCCGCAGCACGCTCGATGGACGCGTCGGGGTCGCCATGGGTGAGGCCCGCACCGAGGCGAAGATCGACATCATATACATGGCGATTGCCGGGGTCGCCACGCTGCTGGTGCTCTGGATCGGCGGCGTGCAGGTCGTACACAAGAGCCTGACGCTGGGCGCTTTCGTTGCGTTCAATGCCTACATCCTGATGCTCGTGGGGCCGATGTTCGACATCGGCAACCTGTTTGTGTCGGGGCGGCGGGCACAGGGGGCAGCGGAACGGATTGACTCGCTGAGGCAGCACCCGCCCGAGGTCGCGTCACCGGCGGACGCCGCGCGGCCGGCCGCGGGAGAGCTGCGGCTGAACCACGCCTCCTTTGCCTACGGGACCAGGACCGTGCTTGAGGATGCCGAGATGGTGTTCGCACCCGGTCAGAAGGTCGGCATCGCCGGAACGGTCGGCTCGGGCAAGAGCACCGTTTTCCGGCTGCTGTTCCGGATGGCCGACCCGAGCCAAGGCAGCGTGACGCTGTCAGGGCAGGACATCCGCCAGCTTGACCTCGATGCCTACCGGAGGCTGTTCGGGTATGCGCCGCAGGAGGCAACGTTGTTTTCGGATACGGTCAGGGGCAACATCGTCTTTGGCCGCGAGAACGTGGGCGACGCGGAGTTGCAGGCGGCGGTCGCCGGGGCCGAATTCTCAGCCGACGTGGCCGGATTCCCCAAGGGCCTTGACGAGGTCCTGGGTGAGCGGGGGACGCGGCTCTCCGGCGGTCAGAAGGAAAGGGTGGCCATTGCCCGGGCGCTCGTCAACCGGCCGCCCGTGATGGTCTTCGATGACGCCACCTCCGCACTCGATGCCGAAACCGAGAAGGAACTGGTGAACCGGATGATGAACCAGCTACCCGGCATTACCGTTATTATTGTTTCACACCGGTTGTCGGTGTTGAGCGTCTGCGACTGGGTCTATGTGCTGGACGCGGGCAAGGTCAGGGAGCAGGGCACGCACGCGGATCTGCTGGCGAGGCAGGGCCTGTACTGGAAGTTGTACCAGCGGCAGCTGGTCAGCGAGGAACTGGAGAGGCTGTGAAGAATAGGGCCCAAACAGCCAGTGGGACCTACGCTAGTAGTGTGAGTGGGCGAAGAACTCGCGGGTGAGGTCTTCGAGCAGCTTGGCACGCTTGTCGTAGAGACGACGCAACTTGCGGCGAGGATGGGTGGCAAGCGCGTAGTGGACGAGCATCGGTAGCGCGATCGTCACGTCGGTGTAGCAGACCAGGGCGTCCGGCAGGCTGTCCGGGTCGACCTTGCCCCACGACACGGCCTCGTGCGGGGTGGCGCCGGACAGCCCCCCCGTGTCGGGACGCGCGTCGGTGATCTGGAAGAAGTAGTCCTGGCCCAGCTCCTTGATCATCAACACTTCTTGTATCTGCGGTTCGGTCTGAAGGGTGAAGTTCTTGGGGCTGCCGCCGCCGATGAGCAGGACCGCCGATTTTCCGCCTGACCTCTTGGCGTGGAGTACGTACGACGTGGTCTCGTTCACGTCGATTGACGGGTTGATACGCAGCTTTAGGCCCTTGAGTTCGAGACCGGCGATTATCATCCCGATGGTCGAATCGCCGGGCGAACTAGTGTGGATGGGAACACCGGCCCGATAGGCCGCGGCCAGAACCGAAACGTCTCTGTTGCTGGTCTCTTCTTCCCACTGGGCCGCATAGCGGCCGAGAAGGTGGTAGAACTCGGCCGTGCCCATCTCGCGCTGGAACTCCGGCTGCACGATCATCGAGCGCAAGATCCGATCGGTCGCCATCAGGCAATCGGTGTAACCGAGGAACACGTCATAGATGCGGACCACGTCGTTGCGGCGGAGGTCGGTGTCATCGACGAAGTGCGAGCCGACGTGAAGCGGCATGTTGAACGCGAAGTGCAGGTCGTGGTACATGTTTGCCCCGGTAGCGACAATCCAGTCCACGAATCCGGCCTTGATGAGAGGGACAATGGCCGAGCAGCCAAGGCCGGCAGGCGTGAGGGCGCCAGCGAGACTCATGCCGACCACCGTGTCCCGGGAGAGCATCTTGTCCGTGAACAACTCACAGCCCTGGCGCAGCCGCGCCGCGTTGTAGGCGAGGAAAGCGCTGTCCATGAGAGCGGTTAGCTTCTCCTTGCCGGTGATGCCGGAGGGCATGATGCGTTTGCCGCCCATGTACTTCGCCTTGTGCGGGCATTCCCGTGTGCGCAGCCAGTCCGGTACCTCGGACAGGTCTCTGCGTGCCCGAGGCGTGAGCGGCGACTCCGGAGCGCCCGTCAGCTTCTCTCGGTGTTGGCTTCGACCGATTGGTTTCGGTCTGCGTCCCT
This sequence comes from Caldifarciminota bacterium, assembly GCA_016935295.1. Classification (GTDB taxonomy): domain Bacteria; phylum Hydrothermota; class Tepidihabitantia; order Tepidihabitantales; family Tepidihabitantaceae; genus UBA2258. Next base: position 4,447 of record JAFGRF010000025.1, read on the forward strand.
TGTTCGTTGTTTCGCTTCTTCTGCTCAAGATTTCCTCCTCAGGGGACTAGGACCGGCTTGGCCGGCGGGATGCCATTGAAGGTCGTCGCGCTGGCAAGCGAATACGCGCCGATGTTGCGGGCGTAGACTAGGTCGCCGAAATCGAGCTCAGGCAGTTCTTCGGCTCCAGAGATAATGTCGAGTGAATCACATGTTGGGCCGGCCAGCGTCGTGAGCTGTGTTGGTCCCTTCCTGAGGACGTCAAACTGGTACTTGCAGTGGTCGAAAATGATGCCGGAAAGAGCGCCGTAGACGCCATCATCGAGGAAGTACCAGTGTTTGTTGTTGCGGATTGACTTGCCGACGACGCTGGTCAGGAGCATGCAAGCAGGGCCGACCAGAGCCCGGCCCGGCTCGGCTATGATCCTGACACCGCGGTCAAACAGCCGATCCAACTCCATATTCATGGCCGGGGCCATGCTGGCAAACCAGTCTTCGTCGGTATCGAAGTGCCGGATCGGAAACCCGCCACCAATGTCGATCATCTGCAGCGGGAGCTGCTTGAGCAAGGCGTCGTTCACAATGATCTTGCAGAGTTCGAACGCCTCAAGATAGTTGTCCCCGTGTGTGCACTGCGAGCCTACGTGGAAGCTTACGCCGACCGGCTTGAGGCCGAGCCTTGCTGCTTTGAGCAGCAGAGGGACCGCGTCCGAAGGGTCGGCTCCGAACTTCAGCGAGAGCTCAACGATCGAGCCTACGTTCGGCACCTTGATGCGAACCATGACGGATGCACCCGGAGCGTGGCGGGCGATCTTGGATAGCTCGTATTCCGAATCGAACGTCATCAGGTTCACCTTGCGTTGACGGGCGAACCCGATCGACTCACTGCGCTTCATGGTGTTGGCGTAGACAAGACGTTCCGGCGTCGCGCCAGCAGCCAGGACCCAGTCGATTTCCTGCGGCGAGGCGACGTCAAAGCCGAGCCCGGCCTGGACCAGTACCTTCAGCACGTGCGGATTGGGGTTGGCCTTGACCGCGTAGAAGGGTTCCACGCGCGGCAGGAGTCTGCGGAACCGCGCGACCTGTTCGAGCAGGAGCGTCTTGCTGACGACGAAGAGCGGTGTCCCGTGTTTCTTGGCCAACTTCGGGAATATCTTACGCAGCTGGCGCAGGTAGACCGCCGTGCTCATCTTCGACTGCTTCTTCATGCGATCGGAGCGACAGGTCTGCCTGTGTGCATTTCCCATTCAAACACGAATCAGGCGGCATGTCAAGCGATTCCGGTGCGGGTTCAGCACTCGCCCCGACAGGTGGGCGAGACGCATGACTTCGTCGAATTCGCCAGCAAACCTTCCTCAACATGAGACTGGAACGAAGTCAAGTGCCGAGTCAGTGAGGTGATGGCCGGATCCCAGCGTTCACTTCCACCCTTGAATTGGTAGGCGAGCTCGCCGTATATCCCCACCTATGTAAACGTATTTCTGTCAGATATTTATGACACTGGAAGCCGCGAATGCATTGCTTGACGTGGGTGCCGAGTGATTATAGAATCAAGCCGCATTACAGTTAAGTGGTGAAATATGTTGGAAGATAGCTACGATTTCCTCTTCGTTGGTGACCACACTCACGCTGTGGACACCAAGAACCGAGTGGCTATTCCCTCCAGTTTTCGGCGTAGCTTCCCCACCGGTACCGACGACAAGGTGGTGCTCCTGCGCGGGGCGAACGGGTGTATCGAAGCACACGTTCGGCCTGAGTGGCGGGTCCACGTCACGCGGCTGAGGAACTTGGATCTCTACAATGAACAGGACATGGTGCTGCGGAGGTTGTGGCTGCCGGGCGCTTCGGAGATAGAGCTTGATGCCCAGGGCCGCGTGCTGCTGCCGAAGAGACTCATGGAAGTCGCAGGCATCGGCGCCGAGGCCCGGTTTGTCGGTCTTGGTCCGTTCTTCGAGATCTGGGACCCCACACGGTTCGACGACTACGTGGCCCAGAACAGCCGGTTGTACGACGAACTGATCAAGAGGCTGGATGGCAGGCGAGCAGCCGAGGAGAGGGTCGCCTCATCGGGCGGACAGGTTCAGCGCGATGTACCATCAGCCGGTAATGCCCCGTGAGGTCCTCGAGTACCTTCGGCCGGTCAACGGGATCATTGTTGATGCCTGTCTTGGCGGAGGCGGGCACGCGCGGTCGATCATCGAGGCCCTCGTCGCGAGCGACGAGGGACGTAGAAACCGAGACTCGCCGGCCGGCCGCGAACGGCCGCCAGCGCATGACGGTGGCGGTCAGGGCCGGGGTCGCCGTTCCTTCGGCCTGCTAGGCATCGACCGCGACCCCGAGGCGGTGGCCTCGGCACAAAGGCAGCTTGGTGACTTCGATTATGTTGAGATCGTTCATGCAAACTACACCGATTTGCCCGCGCTGGTGCGCGAGCTGGGTTTTGCACCGGTGACCGGAGTCCTGTTCGACTTCGGTGCGAGCCTTCACCAGCTCTTGTCCGGTCCCCGGGGATTCGCGATCGACGCCGATGGGCCCATCGACATGAGATTCGACCAGACCGCGGACGTGCCGTCCGCCCGGGACTTGATACGGCGGTCATCGGAGCGTACACTGCGTGACTGGTTTCGGACGTACGGCGAGGAGCCGATGAGCGGCAGGGTGGCGCGCGTCATCTACGAGCGGCGGCGGGAGATGGAAACGACCGGGGACCTCGTTCGTGCGGTCAGGGATGCCGTCCCGGCGCGGTTCGCACGCAAGGCGCTGGCACGAGTGTTTCAGGCCCTGAGGATCGTCACCAACCACGAGATTGAGAACATCCGTCGAGGCCTGGCCGGTGCATTGGAGGTGCTCGTCCCGACCGGCAGGCTGGTCGCGCTTTCCTACCACTCGCTGGAGGACAAGGAAGTGAAGCAGCTTCTGCGAGCCGGACGGACAGTCGGGAAGCTGCGTGTTCTGACGCCCAAGCCGATTCTGCCGGGCGCAGTAGAGGTAGCGCGGAATTTCCGAGCTCGGTCGGCCCGGCTGCGGGCCGCGGAGGTGATTTCTTGACGGCGGCGAGGCGAATCATATTGGTCTTCGTAATCTGTGCCCTGGCAGTCGCCTACCTCTACCAGCACAGCTGCAGCGTGAAACTGACCCGTACACTTTCCCGACTGGAGACGCAGCGGCAACTGCTCGCTGAGCAGTTGGAGGGAGTTGACGCAGAGATTGTCCGGCTCTCTACGTTCGCGCGAATGGAGTCGCTCTGGGTCGCTGAGGGACGGCCGGCGGCCCACACCGACCACTTGGTGATGTCGGAGGGGCAAATGGTGGCAATGACGAAGTACCCGGGCGCGGATGCGGCAGCCCATTAGTCGTACCAAGGTACTCATTGCCGTCGCGGCCGCGGTCTGGAGCGGCTTGCTCTTCTTTCTTGGCTACATCCAACTCGGCCGCTGGAAGCACTACGAGCGTGAGGCTATGGGTCAGCAGGGCGAGACGCTTGACCTGCACGCGACGCGGGGCCGCGTGTACGACGCGGCCGGCCGGCCGCTGACGCTCAACCGTTCTTGCTGCTCCATCCGTATCCTACCGCAGTGGGCGCGCGACAAGGACATGCTGGCCGGGATTCTGGCGCAGTTCGGCCTGGCCGAGCGCAGGACCATCGCTAGGGAGATCCGCCGCCGCGACCGGCTATTCTGGTTCCGACGCGACGTTGACTACGCGGTTGGCGATTCGTTGCGCCGGGTGCTGGTCGAGCGGCAGTTCAGCAACTGCACCTACGTCGAGGATGAGTATGCACGGGTCTACCCGCACGGCGAGCTATGCGCCAACGTCGTCGGGTTCACCGGTGACGGTCGTGGCCGGGCAGGCATCGAGTTCGAGTACGATTCAGTGCTGCGTGGCAGAGGAGGGTGGGTTCAACTTCAGAAGGACGCGATCGGCCGGGCCTTCCCTTATCCCAGCTTCCCGACGAAGCGTCCGGTCCCCGGTCTTGACATCCACTTGACTCTGGACCTGGATGTGCAGCAGGTCTGCTACGATGCCCTGAAGCAACGCGTCGCGGCGTGCGGGGCGCTGGGTGGTTCGGCGATAGTGCTTGATGCCACGCGAGGTTCAATACTGGGATTGGCCGACTACCCAGGCTACGATCCCATGCGGTTTGCGGCGTACCCCGCTGAGACGTACAAGTCCGCGGCCCTGTCCGACCAGTTTGAGCCCGGGTCGTCTTTCAAACTGGTTGCTTGCGCTGCGGCGCTCGAAAGCCCGGACGCAGATCGGCTGACGCGCGAGACTTTTGACGTCTCTTCGGGGTTCATAGAAGTCGGCAAGTACAAGATCCACGATGTACACAAGAACGGTGTGCTCGATTTCCCCGGTCTCTTCATCAAGTCATCGAACCCCGGCTGTGTGCTCCTTTCCCTGCAGCTTGACCCGGAGAAGTTCTACGAACTCGCGCGGGCGCTCGGGTTTGGCAACGCGGTCGGTGTCGGACTGCCCAACGAAGGAAGCGGGCGGATCGACCCGCCCCGGAGACTCAACCGACTGCGCTTCGCCAACGTCGTCTTCGGTCAGGGCGTGACCGTTACCCTGTTGCAGCTCGCTGCCGCCTACCTGTGCGTGGCAAACGACGGTGCCTATCTTCGGCCGTATCTCATCGAGTCGGTCAGGCAGCCGCAGGCTGCCAACTCCATTCGGCAAGCTTCGCTTTCCGGTTTCCTGTCCGGACTGCGGTCCGCACGGGCTACCGTTAAGCAGTTCAGTCCGAGTCGGCTGAGGCAGGCGATCAGGCCGGAGACTGCGCGCCGGATGAAGGACATCCTCGAGCGCGTCGTGACCGAAGGGACCGGCGAACTCGCACGGATTGACGGCGTGTCGGTCTGCGGCAAGACCGGGACTGCCCAGAAGGTCGAGCCGGGCGGCGGCTATTCGAAAACCAGGTCCCGCATGACCTTTGTCGGTTTCTTTCCGAAGGAGAAGCCCAGGTACGTCATCGCGGTTCTCGTCGACGAGCCGAAGACCGAGCGCTTCGCGCACACGACCACGTGTCCGGTGTTCAGGCAGATCGGCGAGGACCTGATTCTGCTGGAGCGCATGCGGAGCAGAGAAGCCGACCGGTTCGCCGAATCTAGGGGGCGGGGTGTGAGAGGTTAGGGTGAAGCGTATCGCGGACCTGACCAAGGGTGTTCCCTGCACGGTGCAGGGCAACTCGGCCCTGGAGATCAAGGGGCTTGCCTATCACTCGGCGGCGGTGAAGCCCGGCTATCTCTTTGTCGCTATCGAAGGGTTCAAGGTTTCAGGACAGCAATACATCGACGAGGCCGTCAACCGCGGCGCGGTCGCGGTAGCGACGACCGATGTGAACAGCGTGCACAAGAACTGGGTGACCGTGGTACAGACCAAGAGCCCACGCCGCTTCCTGGCGCAGGTCGCGAACCGCTACTACGACTTCCCGGCCCGCAAACTCAGCCTTGTCGGTATCACCGGCACCAATGGCAAGACGACTACGGCTTTCCTCGTCCGCGCAATGGCGAGGCAGGCCGGCATCGAGCCCGGGTTCGTCGGGACAGTCGAGTACTTTGACGGCGGCGATACCGTCAAGGCGGGGCAGACTACGCCGGAGAGCCTCGATTTCGTGCAGCTTCTGGCGCGGCTGGTCGAGAAGCAGATTCCGCTCTGCATCGCCGAGGTTTCCTCGCACTCCCTCGCGCTCGACCGGGTGTTCGACCTTGACTTTAAGGTCGGCGCATTCACCAACCTGACCCAGGATCACCTTGATTTTCACCGGACCCTTGACGCCTACCGCGAGGCCAAAATGCGGCTCTTCACAGAGCTCATCCCGAGCGCCGTGGTGGTTACCAACCTCGACGACGCGATGGGACGGGACATTCCGCACCAGACCAAGGCCCGGGTCATCTCCTACGGCACGCGACCGGATATCGAGCCGATACCTGCCATCTCGGGTAGGGTCACGTGCGTCCGGCCGGACGGGCTCGACTGTGACGTGGCTATTGACGCCCGCACCTGGCCGGTGAGGCTCAAGCTCATCGGCCGTCACAACCTCGCCAATCTGCTGGCGGCCATCAGTACTGGCAAGGCCCTCGGCTGGGCGCCGGAGATGATGGTTGCCGGAGCAGAGATTCTGGTTGCAGTTCCCGGCCGGCTCGAGCCGGTGGAAGCCGGCCAGCCTTTCAGGGTATACGTGGACTTCGCGCATACTCCGGACGCGCTGCGCCGCGTCATCTCGACGGTCAGGGAGTTCACGACCGGCCGGGTTATCGTCGTGTTCGGCTGCGGCGGGGACCGCGATCGCGGCAAGCGGCCGCTGATGGGCGATGCGGTTGTTCAGCTGGCCGACGTGGCGATCGTGACATCGGACAACCCGCGGGGCGAATCGCCGCAGGCGATAATCGCCGAGATCGTGCGGGGCATGGGTTCAGCGTCCAAGGTCGTGGAGCCTGACCGCAAAGAGGCAATCCGCCACGCCCTGGCTGAGGCGAAGCCCGGGGATGCGGTCGTTATCGCCGGCAAAGGACACGAGGACTACCAGATCGTCGGTACCGAACGCCGGCATTTTGACGACCGCGAGACGGTCCGCGAACTGCTGGAAGGGAAGGCCTAGGTGCTCTACTCCCTGCTCGCATCGCTGCGCGAAGGACACGGTCCGATGCTGGCCGCCCTGGCCAACATCATGAAGTACATCACCTTCCGGGCGGCCATGGCCGGCGGGCTCGCCATCGTGCTCGTGTTGCTGCTCGGGCCTTCGCTTATCCGGCTGGTGAAGCGGCTGAACATCGGTCAGAACATACGCGACGAGGTGCCGGACAGCCACAAGGGCAAGGCCGGCACGCCAACGATGGGTGGTGTTCTCATCCTTGCGGCAGGAATCCTCGCGGTATTCCTCTTCGCCGACCTCCGAAACCGCCAGATACAGCTCGGCCTGCTGGTGGCATGCTGGCTCGGATTACTCGGATTCGCGGATGACTATGTCAAAGTCAGGCTCAGAAGACCGCGCGGGCTGAGCAAGACGGTCAAGCTGCTCTGCCAGTTCTCGCTGGCCTTCTTCGTCGGAGCGGTGCTCTACTTCATCCCGGTAGACCCGGCGAACCGCTCGACGACGAACGTTCTGCTCTTCAAGAACATCGTTGTCCAGTTCGGCTGGTTCTACATCCCGTTCGTGATGCTGGTCATCGTGTCGGCGTCAAATGCCGTGAATCTAGCCGATGGCCTCGACGGCCTCGCCGCCGGGCTGGTGACCATAGCGTTGGGAAGTTACGCCGTCCTCAGCTACGTGTCGGGCCACTACAAGCTCGCTCAGTATCTCAACATCATGTTCATACCGACGGGTGGCGAGATGACCATATTCTGCCTCGCCATGGTTGGCGCCTGCCTTGGTTTCCTCTGGTTCAACGCCTGGCCGGCTCAGGTTTTCATGGGCGACACCGGGTCGCTGCCGCTGGGCGGCGCCCTCGGCCTTGCCGCGATACTCTGCAAGCACGAAATCCTGCTGCCGATTGTAGGCGGCGTGCTCGTGATGGAGACCGGCTCGACCCTGCTGCAGATCTTCTGGTTCCACGCGACCGGAGGAAAGCGGCTGTTTCGCATGGCACCGTTGCATCACCACTTCGAGCTCGCCGGCTGGTCTGAACCGCAGGTGGTTACCCGGTTCATGATTCTCGCCGTGCTCTTCGGGCTGGCGGCGCTGGGAACCCTGAAGATCAGATGAGCCGTCCACAGGCCACAAGCCACAAGCCGCAAGCTCGGAACCTTGAGCTTGGCGTTGGAAATCTGACGCCCGGAGATCTGAAAAGCGCCAGGGTGCTGGTGGTCGGGATGGGGAGGTCCGGGACCGCGGTTGCCCGGTTCCTGCTGTGGGCCGGTGCACGGGTAGTCGGCAGCGACGAAGCCCCGGCAGTACTGGACTCCGAACCGGTGTCACGCTTGCGGAAGGCAGGCATGACGACGACGCGTCGGCCTGAGTCAGCGCGAGTCGACTGGGTAGTCGTGAGTCCCGGCATCAGCAACAACCGTCCGTTGGTTCAGGTTCTGCGCCGGCGAATGATCCCGGTTGTCGATGAACTCGACCTCGCGAGCCGGATGCTCGCGGCGAGCCCGGTCGGACAGCGCGGGGGCGGGCCGATCATCGCCATTACCGGCACGAACGGCAAGTCGACCACGACTGCCCTGACCGCGCAGATGCTTGAGGGATCGGGCAAGAGCGTGTTCTGCGGCGGCAACCTGGCGCCGGGACGTCCACTTTCAGCCGCGCTGCTGGAAGGGCCGAGAGACTACTACGTTGTCGAGACATCGAGCTTCCAGCTCGAGCGGGCCCGCTGGCTCAAGCCCAGGGTCGCCGTGGTTCTCAACATCACCGCCGACCACCTCAATCGTCACGGCACGGTTCGTCGCTACGCGGACTGCAAACTCAGGATACTCGACCGCCAGGACGGCAGCGACTACGCGGTACTCAACCACGATGACCCGTTGGTCTACGCAGCCAGAACACGCGGCAAGGGTAGGAAGCACTTCTTCTCCATGCGGCGACGTGACGTTGACGTCCGTTTCGCCGACGGGAGCATCTGGGCAGATGACCGCGAAGTACTCACTTGCCGCAAGCTGAGGCTCCCCGGGACGCACAACATCCAGAACTGCCTTGCTGCCATTGCGGCGGTGCGGCTGCTCGGCGTTGGGCTCGCTCCGATCCGTCGCACGCTCAAGACCTTTGCCGGTCTGCCGCACCGGCTGGAGCACGTTCGCCGGCTCCGCGGCGTCGACTACATCAACAGCTCCATGACCACGAACCCGGCGGCCGGTGCCGGATCGCTTGAGGCCGTCGCCGAAGCGCGTGGTGCAGAGGGTGGGCGGCGAGCCAGGCGGGTGGTCCTGATTGCCGGCGGCAGAGAGAAGGCCTTGCCCACGGCGGAGTACACCCGGGCAATGAAGAAGTACGCGAAGTGGGTCATCCTGGTTGGCGAGAGCAGCACGCGCCTCTCGCGTGAGCTCGACGACCTCGGGTTCCGTGGCTACGACGTGCTGCCGGACTTGAAGGCGGCGCTCCGCGCCGCCAGGGCCAAGGCCCGGGACGGAGACGCGGTGCTTTTTGCTCCCGGTTTTGCCAGCTTCGACCAGTTCCGGGACTTCGAGGCCCGGGGTGAGGCATTCCGCAAGGAAGTGAACGATCTTGCATAGGCGGCGGCCGGCCTCAGCAATGCCCGTCGGGCGTAACATCGCGGCGGTTGCCGTCGGGCAGTGGGAGGGTCTGCGCCGGCCGGAGCGGCCGTCCGGACCGATCGATTCCACTGTGCTATTCGTCGTCGTGACTTTGGTTCTGATTGGGGTCACGCTCGTCTACGCCACGACCTGTCACAAGGGCGTGGCGTTCTTGAAGTCGCAGGGCCTGCGTGCGGTCGCAGGACTGCTGGCGCTCTTTCTGGGCGCAAGGCTCCGCTACACCATCTGGAACAGCAAGGTCAAGTGGGTGCTGCTCTTCGGCTTCGTCGCACTGCTGGCCCTTACACTCGCAGTCGGTCTTGTGTTCAAGGGAGCGCAGCGCTGGATGCAGTTCGGGCCCTTCATGTTCCAGCCGGCCGAATTTGCCAAGTACGCGCTGCTCGTGTGGCTGGCCGGGCATTTCGACTCGCTCAAAGAAATGGGCAAGGACCAGCACGTCTTCTGGGGGTTCCTGCTGCCCGGAGCGGTCGTGCTCGCTGTCGTGGGGATGACGCTGCTGCAACCGGCCGTCGGCACAAGCTTCATCATTGCTGTCGCCAGCCTGGCGCTGTTCGTGGTCGTCGGTGTGAAGTGGTGGCGCCTTGCCGTTACTGTCGGCGCCGGAGTCGCGCTGTTCGTGCTGGCTGTGACGTGCATCCCGCACGCCCGCGACCGTCTGGCGAAGTTCCGGGACGGTGGGCATCGCCAGCAGGAGCAATCGCTGATAGCGATTGGTTCGGGCGGTCCGTTCGGCCGGGGTCTCGGCGAGAGCCGCCAGAAGTTCCAGTTCCTGCCAAAGATGTACAACGACTTCATATTCGCCGAAATCGGAGAGGAGTTCGGGTTCATCGGCAGCGCCGGTGTCTGCCTGCTCTACCTCGTCTTGTTCCTGTACGGCATGAGGATCAGTTCGGAGGCGCGCACGCCGTTCGGCCAGCACCTTGCCGCGGGAATCACGATCACCATCTTCCTTTATGCCGTTGTTCACATCGCCGTTGCACTGGGACTGATACCGACCACGGGCCAACCTCTGCCTTTCATATCGACCGGCGGGTCGGCCTTGCTCTCCAACCTGTTCGCAGTCGGCGTCCTGCTCAACATCTCTCGCTACCGGCGGAACCGCGTGGCGGTGGACGTGCCGGCGGTTCCGCGCGGGAGCGTTGTCCGTTCAGGTTCGGCCGCTCCGACCCGGCACCGGGTACTGGTGCTGGGGAGATTCGGAGGCAGGGTTTGAGGGAAATGCCGAAACGCGAAGTCCGAATGCCGAATGACGGAGAAGAAGGGTGAAGGTGGTGCTCGGTGCGGGCGGCACGGGCGGGCACGTGTTTCCGGCCCTGGCACTCGCAATCGAGATGAGGGACATGGGAATCGACGTGCTCTGGGCGGGACGAGAGTCCGGCCTCGAGAAACAGGTTGCGGTCGAGAACGGCTTCGGCTTTGCGCCCCTTGCCTCATCCGGTTTCTACGGCAAGGGCATCGGCGGCAAGGCACGTGCTGCCTGGCTTCTCTCCCGCGGGCTCGCGCAGGCCATCGGCCTCCTGCGGCGCGTGACGCCGTCCGGGGTCGCGGCCACGGGCGGGTTTGCCACCGCCGCGCTGCTGGCTGCGACCGAGTTCGGCGGAACTCCGTACTTCCTGCTTGAGCAGAACTGCATTCCCGGTCGAGTGACGAGCTTCTTCGCGCCCAGAGCGCGCGAGACGTTCCTCGCGTTCCCGAGTGCGAAGCCTCTCCCCGGGACAAACAGCGTGGCCGGCAATCCGCTGCGCCGCGAATTCCAGGCCGGGGAACGCAGCGACGACGGAAAGACGGTGCTTTTCATCGGCGGCAGCCTTGGCGCCCAGGCACTGAACGTCGCTGCCCTGGATGCGGCCGCGGCGCTCACCAACCTGGATTTCGTCATCCTCACGGGCCGCCGGGACTATGAGTACGTCCGGTCCCGGGTCCGTTCGAAGAACGTCGAACTGGTGGAGTTCACGAGCCATCCGGAGGAGCTGTACCGGAGGGCGACAATAGCTGTGTCCCGGGCAGGCGGCGTGGTCCTATCCGAGCTGGTTGCCTTCGGCATACCTGCCATACTCATTCCCTTCCCCCATGCCACCGACCGGCATCAGGACGCGAACGCGGAATACCTGGCATCGGTCGGGGCAGCCACAGTTCTGGACCAAAGCCGCCTGTCCGGACTCACCAGCCTTGTCCGTACGTTGGTGGACGACACAAAGCGTCGGCAGCAAATGGAGGCGGCGGCGCGCTCCATCGCCAAACCCGACGCAGCGGCGTCGATAGCTAGGAAGATAGTCGAGGAGTTGAGCCAAGGACAGGAGTCAAGCTCGAAGTCCGAAGCTCCGACAACGAGTCAATGAAGGCAAGACCCGAGGTCCGAACCACGCATTCCGAGTTGGTCTTTGTCCTTCATTCGAGCTTGATTCGGAATTCGGTATTCGGAATTCGTCATTCCTGGAGGTTCGTGTGTTCGGTCGCCTGAAGCGGGTCCACTTCGTTGGGATCGGCGGGGTCGGCATGTCCGGCATCGCGCTCGTGCTCAAGAACCTGGGCTTCGATGTGACGGGTTCGGACGTGAAGGAGAGCGACGCGACGCTGAAGCTGGCCGAGGCGGGAATCCGGGTCTCCATCGGCCATGACGCCGCGAACTGCGCCGATGCACAGGTCGTCGTTTACTCCTCGGCCGTCAGTTCCGAGAATCCGGAACTGGCGGCCGCGCGGGGACGTGATATACCCGTCATCCGCCGGGCCGAGATGCTGGCCGAGCTGATGCGGATGAAGTTCTCGGTAGCAATCTCCGGCAGCCACGGCAAGACGACCGTCACCTCGATGGTGGCGCACCTGATGGAGCGGGCCGGGCTCGACCCGACCAGCGTCATCGGCGGCCGGGTCATGGGCGCCGATGCCGGGGCCAAGCTCGGCCGGTCCGAGTACCTGGTGGCCGAGGCGGACGAGAGCGACCGTTCTTTCCTTGCCCTGTACCCGGCAATCGCCGTGGTCACGAACATCGAGCGCGAGCACCTTGATGTGTACCACGACCTGGCCGACATCAAACGCGAGTTCACCCGGTTCGTGAACCGGGTCCCGTTCTACGGCTCAGTGGTCCTCTGCATGGACTCGCCTGCGGTACGGTCCATCCGGCGCCGAGCCAAGCGTCGGGTGGTCACATATGCGGTAGAGGGGCGAGGGACCGGGGATGGGGGATGGGATTTCCGGGCCAGGGACATCCAGCTTTACGGATTCTCGAGTGCTTTTACCCTGCTCTACGGAGGCAAGGAAGTGGGCCGTTTCAACCTGCCGGTTCCCGGGGTACACAACGTGGCGAACGCCCTGGCCGCGCTCGCGACCGGCAGTGAACTCGGCATAGGTTTCGACGCAATGGCGCAGGCAATGGCCGTCTTCTCCGGAGTCCACCGCCGTCTTGAGAAGCTTGGGGAGAAGAACGGGATCGTGGTGTACGACGACTACGGACACCATCCAACCGAGGTCAGGGTTACCCTCGAGGCCCTGCGCCATGCCTTTCCCGACCGGCGCATTATGGTCGTGTTCCAGCCCCACCGGTACACGAGGACCAGGGCGCTGGCCGAAGAGTTCGGCACGTGCTTTGCCGCAGCCGACGAACTCATGTTGACGAAGATCTACGCGGCATCCGAGCCTGAAATTCCGGGCGTGGACGCGACGCTGATACTGCGAGCCGTTCAGGCGGCAGGCAAGCCTCCCGTCACCTACGTCCCGGAGATGGCCGACATGCCCGGCATGCTTGCCGGCAAGCTGCACAAAGGCGATGTGGTCCTCATCGCCGGAGCTGGAAACATATGCACGATTGGCGCAGGAATCTTGGCGAAGCTGTAGCCGGCTGTGCGGCGGAGCTCAAGTTCGCCGAGCCGATGGCGAGGCATACGACCTTCCGCATCGGCGGGCTGGCCGACGCCTGGATCCGGGTCAATGACCGGCAAGCGCTCGCGTGCGTACTCCGCGCGTGTCGCGAGGCCGGCATACGGACGTGGCTGCTGGGCCGAGGCTCGAACGTGCTCGTATCCGATCAGGGCCTGCGCGGAGTGGTCATTTGCCTGGGCGGCGAGTTGGAACAGATAGAGGGGCCAGGGGCCAGGGGCGAGGGGCCACGGTCCGGACTCCAGTCTCCAGTCCCCAACCCCCAGTCCCTTTCCGCCGGCGCCGGCGCCGCGCTCGACGAAGTGGCGACCTTTGCCGAGGAGCAGGGCCTCGCTGGCGCGGAGTTCCTTGCCGGCATACCGGGCACGGTCGGCGGCGGGCTCCACTCCAATGCCGGTGCATTCGGGCGCTCCCTTGGTGATATTGTTGCCGGCATCACGGTACTGGACCGGGACGGCAAGGAATCCGTGCTCACCGGCACGCTAATCCGGCGGGAGTATCGACGGCCGATGTTCGATGACGGGCTCGTCGCAGTCGAGGTCAAGCTGGAGTTTGCGGAAGGTCCAAGGTCGACGGTCCAAGGTCGAATGTCGGCCGCGCAGATTAGGGAACAGCGCTGGGCGAAGCATCCGACCGAGCCGTCGGTGGGCTCCTTCTTCCGCAACCCGGAAAAGGACGGAGAGAGAATTCCGGCCGGGAAACTCATCGAGCAGTGCGGGCTGAAGGGCAGGACCATCGGCGGGGCCAGGGTCTCGGAGAAGCACGCGAACTTCCTGGTCAACATCGGCAGGGCGCGGTTTGCGGACGTGTACGAACTGGTCCAGATTGTTAAGGCGACGGTCGAGGAACAGACCGGGATTCTGCTCGAGGAAGAAGTGCAGTACCTGCCAGGGCCGACCGTAGGCAGAAGTCAGAAGCCAGAAGTCAGAAGGCAGAATTCCCGGATCGGAGCGGCGAATGGCGGCAGATAGGATTCCAGGATTCCGGGTTTCCAGGACTCCAGTGACTCATCTTTGGACACTTGATTCCTCGATTCATCGACCCTCGATTCCTTCTTGAGGAGGTAGCATGGCAAAAGCGAGGCGAACCGCGGCGGTGGACATCGGCAGCACCAAGATTGCCTGCCTGATTGCCGAAACCGACCACGCGGGAAAGACGACCATTGTCGGCCACGGCACGGCCGCGCCCGACGGGTTCAAGCAGGGCGTGGTCATCAACCTCGACAAGGCGGCGCAGTCAGTCGAGGCGGCGGCGAGGCAGTGCGAGCAGATGGCCGGCGGCAAGTTCAAGTCGTACCCGGTCTTCGCGGGTATTTCCGGCGAGCACATCAAGCACCTGACCGGGACGGCGGCGGTGCCCGTGCGGAAACCGCAGCGCGGCATCAGTCCGCGCGACGTCGAGGACGTCATCAAACAGGCGCAGACCGTCCGGCTGCCCAACGACGAGCAGATACTGCACGTCGTGCCGACGCAATTCGTGGTCGACGGCCAGAAGGGTGTGCGCAACCCGATCGGCCTGTTCGGGATCAGGCTCGAGGTTGAGGCGCTGCTGATCATCGGCGCGGTGACCGCTGTCGAAAACCTGTACCGGGTCATGGAACGGCTGGAGTCGCGGAACCGTTCGCTCGTGCTCCAGTCAATAGCGAGCCTGTACGGGGTCTGTGACGAGGAAGACAAGGAGCTCGGGGTCGTACTGCTGGACATCGGCGGTGTGACTGACGTCTCCGTCTACCGCGACGGCGAGATCCGGTTCACCAAGCTGCTGCCGGTCGGGGCGACCAACATCACCAAGGACGTCGTCATCGGCCTGCGCACGACCTTCCCGCAGGCGGAGGAGCTGAAACGGAAGTACGGCGCGGCCATGGCTACCCAGATCGAGAAAGACGAGGCGATAGCGGTCGAAGATGCCTCGGGCCGCGGGCCCAGACAGGTCTCGCGCCGGCTGCTGGCCTCGGTCATCCAGCCGCGCGCCGAGGAGATTGTCACGCTGGCCGATGCCGAAGTCCGGAAGTCGGGTTTCGGCGAGGGCCTGTCGGCCGGGGTAGTGCTAACCGGTGGGGGCGCGGGCTTGAGCGGAATCGACCTGGTTGCCGAACAGGTATTCGGCATGCCGGTAAGGCTGGGCCGGCCGGACCGCATAGCCGGGCCGGCCGAGGTGACGAAGAACCCGAGCTTCGCCACCGCTGTCGGTCTGATTCGCTGCGGGGTCGAGGGCAAAGCAGCAAGTCAATTCCCGACGCCGGGCTTCTGGTCCGGAGTCGGCGAGGAAGTCAGAAGCTGGTTCTCGTGACGGAAATGGTAAAGGGCGAAGAGTGAACAGAGAAGGACCGGTGGTGTTTCACCATTGGGAATTTACTATTCACATTTGTCGAAACGGAGGCAAGGCATGATCGAACCGGTAAAGGAAGAAAAGAACCTGACCCGAATCGGCGTATTCGGCGTCGGGGGCGCAGGGTGCAACGCAATAAACCACATGATCGATGCCGGCCTGTCCGGCGTCGAGCTGCATGCGGTCAACACCGACCTGCAGGCGCTGGGGATGTCGCTGTCGCCGAACAAGATCCAGATCGGCGCACAGCTCACCGGCGGCCTGGGGTCGGGAGGTGACCCGAAGATCGGCAAGCAGGCGGCCGACGAGTCGATTGAGCTGCTGCGCGAAGCCTTGTCCGGCTTCGACATGGTCTTTGTCGCGGCCGGAGAGGGCGGCGGCACCGGGACCGGCGCGGCGCCGGTCGTGGCCGAGGTCGCGAAGCGCAACGGTGCGCTCGTCGTTGCCGTAGTCACCAGGCCGTTCCATTTCGAAGGCAGAACGCGGGACGACCGTGCCCGCCGGGGCGTCGAGGCCCTGCGGCCGCATGTCGATACGCTCATCGTGCTCCCGAACGAACGGGTGCTCAGCGAGTACGGCGAAAAGCCGTGCTTCGAGGCATTCCGGCTGGCCGACGACGTGCTGCTCAATGCGGTCCGCGGCATCTCGGAAGTCGTCATCACCAAGCAGCTTATCAACATCGACTTCGCCGACGTCCGCGCCGTGATGTCGGAACGCGGCGGCGCCGTGATGTCGGTCGGCATGGCCTCGGGCGCGGGCCGGGCTTCGGAAGCCGCGCACCGGGCCCTGCAGTCGCCGCTGATAGAGGAGGTGATGGTGGAAAGCGCGCGGAAGATACTGCTCAACATCTCCGGCGACGAGTCGATGACCCTCAAAGAAGTCGACGAGGCCGCGACCACCGTCTTCCACGCGACCAACGGCCAGGCCGACGTCCGCATGGGCGCAGCGCGCAACCACGACCTGCACGAGAACCTGAAAGTGACGATGATCGCCACCGGCCTGTCCGACCCGCTGCCCAAGGTAGATGAAGTTTCGGACCTGCTGGCCGAGATGGAACTCTTCCCGTCCATCAAGAAGGCAGCGGGCAGGGAAGGCAGAATGCCGATCGACAAAGGTAACCTGGACATACCGACGTTCATCCGCCGGCAGATCGACTGACTTGAGGGAAGTGCAAAGTGGAACGGACAAAGGACGAAGGACAAAGGTGACCTAGTCCTCTGGACTTTCCGGGAGATTTCCGTACCGGGGTAACGCCTCCACCCCTGCCCGACACGGGGCGGCCGCCAGGCCGCCCCTGCCGTTTCTACGAGCACACCCGGGCGGGTCTGTAAACCTGATGCACCGCCTCCGCATCTCAGGCAGGCCGGAACGGAGAGTGCGCCACGTCACCAAAGGCCCGCGTCGCTACGGGTGCGGGCCTGGGTGTTGTTGGTCAGTCTGTGCGCCGTGTGGCTGCGCCGCGGTCTACTTCACCATCACCAGCCGCTCGCAGGAGACTCCGCCGTCCGGAGCCGACACCCTGACGAAGTAGTGGCCCGATGGCAGTCCGGCCAGGGAGAGGCGATGAGCGCCCTGGCTCAGGCTGCCGTGCCACAGCTGCCTGCTGATGCCGCCGGTCAGGTCGCAGAGCCTGACGTCGTAGCGGCCGGAGTTCGGCACGGAGAGGACGAAGTACGGTGCGGCAGTTATGGTCGTCCGGGACACGGCTGGGACTGGACGGCAGGTGTGCTCGGCCACGCCGGTCAGGGCCGCGTACTCAAGCGTGAGGAGGTCGGTGCCGAACGTCAGCGAGTCGGTCACGTAGCCGACAATGATGGGGTTGCCGTCAGGGTCGCAGACAACGTCTCCGGCCTGGTCTTCATTGGGGCCACCATAGGTTGCAGTCCAAACCGTGTTGCCGGCAGAATCGAACTTCATCGTCACACAGTCGTGGGGGAAGTCGAACCCGGTATAGCCGGTTACGTAGATACCACCGGCCGAGTCGCAGCTCGTGCCCAGAAACCCGTCATCGGTGTTGAAGTCGACAACCCGCTGCCAGAGCAGCGTGCCGCTCGGGCTGTATTTCAGCACCAGTCCGTCACTCACCATGTCGGTCGCGCACCTGCCGACCATCACGATGTTGCCGCTGGGGTCGACCGCCACCGCCGAGCCCCCATCGTCCTGCTCCTGGTTGAACCGCCGGGTCCAGAGTGTGTCCCCGTCCGGCGTGAGCCGCAGGACCATGCAGTCAAAGTCGCTCATGTCGCCGACATAGGCGCAGGCGGCAATGTTGCCTGAGGGTTCGGCCGCCAGGCGGAAGCCGATCTCCAGCGGCGCGAGGTCGTAGGTCCGCATCCAGACCGTGTTGCCTGCCGTATCCAGCTTGGCAAACCACAGGTCGTAGCCGGTGCCGGTGTTGAACGCTCCCGAAAGGTATAGGTTGCCGTCCGTGTCGGTTGCCACGCCGGCAGTCATATAGCCGGTGTCAACCTTCAGCCACTTGCGCTCGCCCAGCGAGTCGTACTTGGCGGCATACGCCATCTCCTGCAGGTCACTGGCAAGTGCACCTCGAACCCGGCCGAATGCGTCCTGACGGCTCCGAAACGAGCTGCCGGCGTCCTTGAATATCAGGCTGTAGCCGGTCACGAAGACGTTCTGTTCGGCATCGAGGCAGACACTCATCCCGACATCGTCGGAGCCCGCATCGCAGGTGCGGGTCCAGATTGTGTCGCCGTCCCGGTCCATTCTCGCCACCAGGATGTCATTCGACGCACCGGTCCAGGCGCTGCCAGTAGCCGCCATTGCGTTCGCCCGCAAGGCGATACCGTAGCCGCACTCGTCCGCGCCCAGGTCCAGGCGCTTCACCCAGAGCGTGTCCGGGGTGGATCCTGCGGCCATACCCAGCAGGCAGGCCATCATGGCCAGTGCCGCTGTCTTTGCTCTTACCATGCGGTCTCTCCTTCTACTTCCGGATCTTCGGGCATTCTGCTGCCGCACCGGCGCTGTGCGAACGCCAGTCTCGGGCGTCAGTTCGCAACAGAACGCCGGGTCCGCAGTCAGACGTCAGACTACCATCGTTTGTTGCGTTGCGGCCGGACGGCTGATTGTGAACCTGGGTCTGCGCCTCGCAGACTGCCGCGTTGCCGGTGCGGGCACGGCCTACATACAGCAGGCACGCTCGCCGTATTCCCGCCCAACCGCCGAATCGGGAGCCGCGCGAACTGGGGACCGGATTCGACAGTGGAGATGGACCGGGAGCACGGATTGGGGACGACGGCCGGACCGGAGGCGGATAGCCGGACGCGGTCGGCCGGAAGCCGTCCGCGGGAGGTGGTCAATCTGGGACCATCAACTGCGAACCGGAAATGGGTGGGCTGCCCGCCCGCGGCCAAAGCGTGCCGGACCTGCATGGTCAGTCTAAGGCTGGTCGTTCCTGAGTGGTCGGCATGCCTCGTCCTGAGTTCACCTGGGGCATCTCCACCGCCCGCGCCGCCGCCTTTCCAACGTCGGAGTATATGTGGCAGGGCGGCGACCGATGACCATACTGCTGGCCGGAAGTCCCTGGTTCGGTACTGAGGCGGACACCACTGTGGAACGCAGCACCCGCCGGCGGTCTGGCGTCGGATCCCGAATCCGACCATGTCGCTGGCAAAATGACCTCATCGGTCGAAGAGCTGGCCGAACGTCACGCGCGAACGATACGTCAAAGGAGGAGTCTGATGCGGTACGCAGTCTGCATTGGCCTGCTGGTGCCGATTCTGGCACTGGCGGCGGGTCCGGCGCGGTTCACCATCGGTTCCGTGGACACAGTCGGCGGCACGACCTACGACTGGCAGTTCAGCGGACCATGCTGGCGTATGCTTGTCAATCCGGCCGGGCACGGGATGTACGTCGTCTGGATGTACTCCACCAGCATGTCGGGTAGCACCTTCCCGGACCGGAACATGCGCCTGAACTACTACGACCGCACTCTGCAGAAGTGGGTCTACATAGACTCGTCGGATTTCATGACCAGTGGGGTGAGCGTCTTCCCGAAGCGTGCAGGCTACGGTAGCGTCGATGCCGACACGAGCGGGACGCCGTACATAAGCTGTCACGCGACTTTCGGTACGACCAGACCATGGATTGAGAAGGGGCTGGTAGGCGACTACTCGGACACGACCCTCCCTTCCTGCATGTGGCCGGCAATCGCAGTCGGGCGGAACGGCGCTGTCCACATCCTGCCGATGACCGGCAGTTATGACCTGACCTACTGCCGTATCGCGCCGGATAGCTGGCCGCACTGGTCCGCTCCGATGACCGGTATTACGCCCAGCCCGGGTTTCCCGAGCCACAGCATTGCCGCCTCGAAAGTGTCAAACAGAGTCTCGTTGGTCTGGGAGATAAACCAGACCCGCGAGGCATACCAGATGCACAGCACCGACGGCGGCATCACTTGGGGCAGTCCTGCGGCGCTGGCCCCGCCCGACGCCTATGGCGGAGACACAGCGACAGGCTTTCACCTCTCGTCACTCTCTCCCTTCTACGACCGGCACGACCGGTTCCACATCGTGGCGAACCTCTGTCCGGTAGTCGACGACACCGCCCTGGTGGTGCCGTCGCAGATATGGCACTACTGCCCGGACAACCCGCCCGCGTGGAGTCGTATCCACGTCGCGGGCTGCAACCCGGCCCACATGACGGGTTCGGTAGGGAGCAACGCGACCTATGCCTGCCGCCCGACCATCGGCGAAGACCAGGCCGGAGGTCTGTACGTCGTCTGGGAGCAGTTCGACTCCCTGAATGTCGACTCCACCACGTCGCGGCTGCGGGCTGACATCTTCCTGGCGCAGGACAACGGCGACAACGGCGCGAGCTGGCAGCCGGCGGTGAGAATCACGGACCAGGGCACATGGAGTTGCCGGTTTCCTTCCGCGATAGACCACTTCGACGACGACACGTTCCGCGTAGCGTATATGATCGACGAGCAGGCGGGGTTCTTTGCAGGTGGTTTCCCTGAAGGCGCGGCCACGAGGAATCCGGTCGTGGTTCACAAGGTACCAGTCACGGTCGGGATTGCGGAGGGCAAAGCGCCGCTGGCTTCGAACGGTGCGCTCCGGGCCGAGCCCAACCCGTTCGGCGGCACGACTGCAATCAGCTACCTGCTCGGTCGCGCCGGGTCAGCGGCGCTGACCGTCCATGACGCTACCGGCAAAGCCGTCCGCCGGCTGGCCGGCGGGCCACAGCCTGCCGGATTCCACTCGGTGTCGTGGGACGGCAGAGACGACCGCGGCCGCGCGCTGCCCACCGGCGTCTACTTCTGCACGCTCGAAAGCGGCGGGCGCAGCACCAGCCGCAAACTCGTACTGACCGAATAGGCCCGCGTCCGACCCGTCGAACCAGGCTGCCCGCAGCAATGCGGGCAGCCTGCTATCGCGCCGGGGTTCAGCCGGCCAGGTCAGGGGATGGGGATTGGCGACCGGGGACCGGAACCGGCAACCAGCAACCGTCTGCCGGCCGGCGGCAAAGGCACGTCCTGCATCAATACGGCGTGCCCCGGTTGAACTGGTGGTACAGCTTGAAGGCCTTCAACTCGGAGACGCGCCCGCCCCAGATGGCGTCATCATTCACGATCTCGCCGTCCATCATCGCGCCCTGGATGAAGGTGAAGTGCATCACCTCGTGCCCGAAGGGATTGCTGCCCTTGTCGATCTCGAACTCGAAGTCGCCCGAAGGCAGCTTGCTTGAAGACGTCACCTCACGCCAGTTGCTCCGCAGACTCACCGACCCGGTGATTCCCAGTCGCGCGGCGTACTGGAAGCTGCCGGCGGCCAGGAATGGTTCCGGTATCGGACCCTCGCAACCCGACAGGTACTCGTTGCGCGCGTCATACAGCCCGAACTAGACGCGCAACGGGTAGCCATTGAGCGGGTCGTACTCCATCACCATGTAGGGTTTGCCTGCGACCTTGTGCAACCGTTGGTCGTTCATGTCCAGTATGTAGTAGTAGTTCTCTATTGTTCCCTTCCAGAACGAATAGCGGTCGGTCTGCTTACACGAGAGCGAAAGGACGACCGCGGCCAAAAGGGGAGCGATAACGGTGACGAGGGTGCGGATTGCCGGCTTCTTGCCTGCCATCTTCTTCTCCTTGATGCTGGTGGTCAGTCTTGGTGAAAGGGCGGCCGATACCGGGTTCGACAAGACGGACCCGTGCCGGTCGCGGCCGAGATTCTAGGAACGGCGCCCGCGCAGTCAATCCCCCGCGGTCGAGCCGTCCAATTGCCCGGTTCGGACGCAAGAGGCCGGGAAGAGAGGAGCAGGGGTGTCAACCGAGGAAACGGGCTGGGGATTGGGGACTGGAGTGAAGCCGAAGTCAGATGTCAGAGGCTAGATGGCAGAAGCTAGAAATCCGGACGGCCTGTGCTTGAGCTAGGAGTGTGTCGGGGAAACCTGACCGGTTGGGCTACGCTTGGCGGCTGACCGAGTGGTTCACATCAGGGACCTCGGGTTCTGTGTCCGGTTCGCTGCCCCGACCGGCCTTCAGCGACGCGGTAGCG